>JBJSYX010000174.1:0-3295 GCA_046090005.1 Methylomonas sp.
ATTTTCAAGAAATGGTGGGCCAAGGGCAAAATATCACCTGGACGTTCGCGCAATGGGCTTAGTTCAATGGTGGCAACGTTAAAGCGGTAGTACAAATCCGCTCTGAAATGAGCGGCAGCGACCGCTTCGGCGAGATTTACATTGGTAGCAGCAATGATACGCACATCAATCGGTACTGGCTGTCTGGAGCCGACTTTCACCACTTCTTGCTCTTGTAACACGCGCAGTAATTTTGCTTGCAGGGTTAAAGGCAAATCGCCGACTTCATCTAAAAATAAAGTACCTTTGTTGGCGGTTTCAAACCAGCCGTCTTTGGTTGAGAGCGCGCCTGTGAATGAGCCTTTTTCGTGACCGAATAATTCGCTTTCGATTAGATTTTCGCTAAGTGCTGCGCAATTTAAAGCACCGAACGTATTTTTGCTACGTTTGCTTAAGGCGTGAATATGGCGGGCCACCAGTTCTTTGCCAGTCCCTGTTTCGCCAATGATGAGTACGGTCGCATCGCTTGGCGCAATACGCTCGATTTGTTCTAACAGTCGTTGTGAAACAGGATCCTCAAACACCATCGCCGTTGCTCGTAACGACAATGCTAACGATCTCGATTGCAACTCATCAAAAGCAAGCAAGGTAGAGCTTGAGCTGTTGTCTGTATAGTTGTTCGATACTTTGCGGCCTAACAGTGATTCCATATAGATTTTTTGTTGTGTTTAGCATTAATTTAGTTGAAGTGTTACTTCTTTATTGTTGTTTAGCAAAAATGATGCCAGCAGTTTATTTTAGGTGCAGATTATTTTTATGTGACTGATTTTTATCTAATTTGATTGGATATAGTAGGCGAGGATGAGATTTTATCCTGAAATGATTGCTGAAATATCAGCAAAAGTTGTTGATTGTATGTTGATATTTCAACAGTTTTTGTTGGCTTAGCATCAGGAGTTGCCAGAAGAGGTTTGGCTTTATAAGCCGGAATTTGCTTTGCTACTGGCTGTTATGAGGTGTAGTTGGTGGAATTGTAAGCAATGGCATAAGCAAATATGGCAATGGTAGGGAAAACTGTCTGTTGATGTGACTGCGTTTTATTGATTTTCTTTGGACAATAAAAAACCCGCCAAGCTAGATAACTTGCGGGTTTCTGTATGTCTTTGTACTTCTTTGATTTTCTCGTTGGTACGAGGGTCGGAATCGAATAATAATTTAAGTAACTGATTTTTAAAATAATAAAAACTAGCAATAGAAAACGGGGAACGATTCAGGGAACACTTTTGATTTTTACCCCCCTTTAAACTGCCAACATAAGACAAAGTAATAGCCAAAGTGACAACTAGCTGGCAACTTTGGCGGCGAATTGTTCGCATTGCTTGGGCGTGTCGAACCAATGGCAAACGCCCAGCGATTGAACGCCCGCCCCACAATGACCAGCGCCTTTACCGTGCGGGTGTATTGGTTGCCAATGGTAACAGTTGCAGCACTTCACCATTACATCACGCCTAATCACTGGCTTGATGATTGACCGCGCCCAGCTTAACGTCCATCTTAGTTTTTCCGGTGACTGGCTACACTGGCTTAATAACTCATCAATCAAGCCTTGGTCTGCTTCACCGATTGCCGCCATGTAATCAATCAAAAGTTTCCGGTGTTCTGGGTTTAGGTTGATATTGGCGGCGGTGGCTAATTGCTCGGCTTGTAACTCGCTAATGATTTCAGCTTTGTGTTGTTTGAGAAAGTCGCGCTGATTGTCGGTTAGGTTTTGGGCTGGACTGATTGCCAACCCATCACCCACCAACGAAACGCTAAACCCTGAACTTCTGATTTTAGATAAAGCGCCCATTAGAAAATCTCGATATTATCTTTTTTTATTTCTGCCGAAAATGGGGCTCTATCCGCTACAACGCTACAACCCGCGCCAGCCGTGGCCTGTGGCGTAGCGGATAGGTTTTCACTTCCGCTACGTAGCTCTTTATCCGCTACATTATGGGGATTATTGCCAAATAAATATCTATGGAAAGATTCACCAAACTGCTCAAGCTCGGAGCCTTTTTTTACGACAACGCCTAACCTAACGTTAATGGATTTAATGCCATAGCCAGATAGCTTATTCGATACCTGCCGTGGGGATATTTGCTTGCCTCGATTGTAAGTTGCCCACGGCTTTTCATCATCACCGCATAATGCCGTTATCAGGTCGGCGGTTGATATTTTGGTAATCCCTTTTTCGTCAAACACTTCCTTAATATCGTGCAGTAATTCAACGCCGATACTCATAGAGTCAGATTCGCTACCGGATATTTTTAAAGCGGCTTTTCTGGCTATATCAGGCCAAGCCCCGCCAATTGCGTCAGCAATAGCTAGTAATGGTTCCCAATTGTCTTGGGCGCGGTCGTTCAATCTTTCCGGTAAATGTGGCCTAGCCTGTCTAACCTTGTCGCGGTAGTCATCAGCAAATCGCGCCAGCTTTGCCGCCAACACATCGAAATAATCAGGCTCGGCATGGCGGAATCTTTCCACCGACTCATGCGGCAATTTTCGGCGTAACTCCAGCACAATCGCCCTATCCATTAAGGTATCTGCTAAATGACCAATGCCTGATATTGCCTTAGCTCCCCAAGCGTTAAACTTGGTCGGTGTGTGACTGTCGCCAACCACGCGAACAATATAAGCGCTGTCGCGTGTGTGTCCGCAGTTAATCAGGCCGCGCAACTCCTCGTTGTCCTTCATAAAAGCGTCTGCTTCATCAATCAATAGCGTGGGTTGCCATGCGTCTATGACTCGAAACAAAGCCGCCGCCGTTATGTTCGACGCTGTTAATGGGGTTTTCACCAATCGACCAATCAAGAACAGTAATTGTGATTTACCACAACGCTTTTCAGGTGCAGTGATTACCGCCAACGGTGCAACCTGAACGGCATCCATTAACCACGTCATACCAACCCACAACGCTACCGCCTGTGCCGTTTCATCGGGACAAACGATAAACCGCTTAACACAACGGTTTAAATCGTTAAAAAGGTCGATAGGGTTAATTTCATCGGGCCACGGCTCAACATTATCAAAACTTATCCCGTCATCACTTGCGCCTTTTCTGATGGACTTAACAAGGTTATCCAGTGTCGCAGGTCTAACCCCCATATTCTCAGCTTCGGCTTTTCGTACTCGGTCATAATCCAATGGTGACAACGCGGCTAATCGTTCAAGCGTGGCGTTATCGTTTGGCTTGTTGGCGGTAGCTGGGTTAATCGCGTCTTCTAAATTCAAAGCATCCATCAGTTTTCACCTCCATCAGCGTTTATTTCATCGT
>JBJSYX010000175.1:0-5031 GCA_046090005.1 Methylomonas sp.
CCGGTGAGATCGTGTTTTACCCGCTTTCGGAAAACAGCCACCAAGGCGGCATCTTGCGAGTGGCTGAATGCAAAAATAATGACCCGCTACAAAGCAAAGCCGAAGCCTATGTTCGCAGTTTATTACAAGCTTTAAACTACGTTGGCGTGATTGCTTTGGAATTGTTTGATGTTAAAGGTGAGTTGTTAGCCAATGAGTTTGCCCCTCGCGTCCATAATTCCGGCCACTGGACGATTGAAGGTAGCGAAACCAGTCAATTTGAAAATCACTTACGCGCGATTCTGGATTTGCCGCTGGGCACAACGCAAGCGCGTGGCTATGCGGCGATGGTTAATTTCATCGGTGGTTTAGCCGATGATCAACAAATCTTGGCATTAGATAACGCTCATTTGCATTTGTATGACAAAACCCCGCGCAAAGGTCGCAAAGTGGCTCATGCGACAGTCAGAGCCGATGATGCCCATTTATTCAAACAATCACTCACCATCTTGGCCACTTTAGCCGACCAAGTTGACGACTCCTAAATGACTGAGCATCTGCATCACGACCACAGCCAATGCATACACACTGCCTTGGCGGCTGCTGAACAACTCTGTAAAGAACGCGGTGCATTGTTAACCCCAATCCGCCGTAAGACTTTGGAATTGATTTGGAATAGTCACAAAGCGATTAAAGCCTACGATTTATTAGACCAACTGCGGCCAATTAACGACGCAGCCAAGCCATCAACGGTTTATCGGGCTTTGGATTTTCTGTTAGAACAAGGCTTGATCCATCGGGTTGAAAGCTTAAATGCTTTTGTTGGCTGCCATTGTTCAGGGATTCAACACGATCAATTGCTGTTGATTTGCACCGTCTGTCACACAATTGAAGAACGCGAAGCTAGTCCGGTTTTAGCGGCGTTGGCAACTGAATTACAGCAAGCGGGCTTCATTCCCCAGCGCAAAACCATTGAAATACACGGTTTATGCCAAAACTGTAGTGATAAAAGCGCATAAACTGACGATTTGTTGATTTACATCAAGATACATTCTGAGTAAATACATAAAATTAACTCATGTCAGACGCTTTCCACCTCCTGTCTTTGGCATAATCCTCTTGAAAGATAGATAGACATTCTCAAAGGCGACCTGCTTTCTAGGTCGCCTTTTTTTGTTTGCTGATAACTGATGTTACCCAACAATTTCAGTCATTTTCGGATGTTGCCGTTATTCCCACGAAAGCGGTAATCCAGACCTCGAAGCCAACTACCTAGATTCCCGCCTTCGCGGGAATGACGAAGCCAATTAGGAATAATGTTGAAGTTAAGCCTATGGCTTTATAGATGACTATTTTGGTTTAAAAACCATAGGGCTTTAAAAAATCAGTGCTTTATAAGTGCCTTAACATTTCGTTTTGTCATTCCGTTAGAAATCCCTTGAACGCTAAGTGATTCAATACCTTTAAAATCAAGCGATCCCTAACGGGATGACAAAGAAAAGTGATTCAGCAAATTCTAAGGAGACTTTGCCAGAGCTGATCACATCAAAATCATAAATACTGGGTAACATCAGCTGATAAATCGAGCTGTAATCGAATGACGGTTATAATCTCGACCTAAAGCAACAAACCTCTCCTGTTATGCTCACCGACAATCAACTTTTACTGATCCAGCAAGCTGGGTTGGATTTTAATTCGCTGGATCAAACCAGCTTTTTAGCATTAAGCCAAAATCCTCAAGATTTAACCGCTTGTTCAGATCAAGCCTTAATCGCCTTTTTACAACTGGCTAATGCCTTATATCGTGGCGGCGAGCCGATGATTAGCGATGCTGATTACGATCATGTTTTTCTGGCCGAATTAAAACGTCGCTTACCCGAGCATCCCTTGCTTGAAAGCGTCGAACCTGAACCACAATTTGCCGGTAAAACCGTCGATTTGCCAGTTATCATGCTGTCTACCGACAAAGCCTATAGCCGTGATGATGTTGAACGCTGGGCGGCGCGGATTGAAAAAGCGGCGGCTGAATTAGACATCAATTTTGCTGAACTAGAATTTAAAGTCAGCCCCAAATTAGACGGCTATGCCGCTTATGACGATGGCCAAAGCCTTTACACTAGAGGCGATGGCCGTAAGGGTCAGGACATTAGCCGAGTCTTCGAGCGCGGTTTATAAGTCGCTAATCAAGGTGATCGCGGCTTGGGTGCCGGTGAAATTGTGGTGATCCGTAGTTATTTTGCCGAACATTTAGCCGACTTTTTCGATAATTCCCGCAATTTCCAAGCCAGCGTCATCAAAGAAAAACAGCTTGAACAACACGCTGAACAAGCGATTGCTGATGGTGCAGCGGTGTTTTATCCGTTTGCCTTGTTACCGGCTTGGCGCGGGGTTTGGGCCGAGTTGATTGCTGATTTCGACAACATCATTAAAGACATCTGGCATAAGCTGGATGTTGATGTTGACGGGGTGATTTTAGAAATTACCAACGAAACCTTGAAGCAAGCGATGGGTGCCACTCGTCATCATCACCGCTGGCAATTGGCTTACAAAGAAAACTTACAAACTGCCGAAGTTAAAATCATCAGCGTCACCCCACAAACCTCACGTTCTGGACGAATTACCCCAGTTGCCGAATTAGAGCCAGTGCGTTTGAGTGGGGCTTTATTATCCAGAGCCACCGCCCATCATTACAAAATGGTGTTAGAGAAAGGCATCGGCCCTGGCGCAGTGATTCAACTGGCGCGTTCTGGCGAGGTGATTCCGAAAATTGAGCAAGTGCTGGTTGCGGTTGAGCCGCAGATTCCTGAACATTGTCCTAGCTGTGGCCATGATTTGATTTGGGATAATGATTATCTGATTTGTCCGAATAATTTGACCTGCCCTGCCCAAATCAGCAATAGCATGGAGCACTTTTTCAGAGTGTTAAAAAACAATGATGGCTTTGGCGCGGCAACGATTAAGAAACTGTATGAATTTGGTATTCGTCGGGTTGATGAAATTTATCAGTTGAATTTAGAACAATTTGAAAGCATGGGTTTTGGCCCTAAACAATCACAAAACCTGTGCGATCAATTGCAACGTAGTCGCAGTGAAGCAATCGAAGATTGGCGGTTTTTGGCAGCGTTTGGGGTGTTTAGAATGGGGCTGGGTAATTGCGAGCGCTTGCTAAGTCATTACCGACTGGAGGAAATTTTTACTATTAGCGAAAACGACATTATCGCGATTGAAGGCTTTGCCGAGAAAACCGCTGCGGTGATAACTGAAGGTTTTACTAACATCAAACCACTGTATGAGAAGTTAATCGCGCTGGGTTTTAATCTACAAAACACCCAACAGCAAACCAGTGATACCGATCATCCTTTGGCGGGGAAAACGTTAGTATTTACCGGTACTTTACACAGCGGCTCACGCGATGAACTTAGCAAACAAGCGAAAGCCAAAGGCGCTAAAGTCGGCAGCTCGGTTTCAGCGAAAACTCATTTTCTAGTGGCTGGCGATAATGTCGGTGCGAATAAAATCAATGCCGCTCAAGACAAAGGCGTGACGGTGATTAGCGAAGCGGAATTTTTACAATTACTAAACGGAGCGACAGCATGAGTCAAAAACCAGTGGTGTTGTGTTTTTCGGGGCACGATCCTAGCGGTGGCGCGGGGATACAAGCCGACATTGAAACTATTATCAGCCACCAATGCCATTGCGCCAGTGTGATTACGGCCTTAACTGAGCAAGACAGTCGTAATGTCAAAAAGCTGATTCCACAACGGCCTGAGGACATTATTCAGCAAGCTGAAACCGTGCTAGCTGATTTTTCAGTCTCAGCGTTCAAAATCGGCTTGATTGGTCATCACGACACCGCCAAAGCCATTCAACAAATTTTGCTGCAATATCCACGGATTCCGGTAGTGCTTGATCCGGTTTTGGCGGCTGGCGGCGGCACTGCGCTTGGCAATCAACAGTTATTAGACGCCATCAATCAATTATTACTGCCATTAACCACGATATTGACACCGAATAGTGAAGAAGCACGGCGTTTAGCGCAGTGTGATGATTTAGTTGAGGCGGGCTGGGCTTTGCAAGCCAAAGGCGCTGATTATGTGTTGATTACCGGCACACATGAAGTATCGGATTTGGTCAATAATCAGTTGTTCATGCCCGAACAAAAAACCGAAACCTTTCATTGGCAACGCTTGCCGGCTAGTTATCATGGCTCAGGTTGTACCTTAGCCAGCGCGATTGCCGCCCTCCTCGCACAAGGTTTAGACCCGTTTACCGCCGTGGCTGAAGCGCAAGAATTTACTTGGCAATCGTTAGCTGAAGCCTATCAACCCGGCCAAGGCCAACATAATCCGAATCGTTTATTTTGGGTGGAATCATGAAGCTGCCAAAACGTGGTCTGTATGCCATAACACAACCCGAAGGCAAAACCATCGCGCAAGTAGTTGCTGAAGTCGAAGCGGCTTTAAAAGGCGGTGCGGTATTGGTGCAATATCGGGATAAAGCGCCCTTAGATGCGCTGGCGTTGGCTTCGCAGTTATTGCATATTTGCCATCAATATCAAGCGCCTTTGTTGATTAATGATGATGTTGAATTAGCCTTGGCGGTGGGTGCTGATGGCGTGCATTTAGGGCGTGATGATGGCGAAATTGCTTATGCCAGACAATGTTTAGGCACTCAGGCGATTATTGGGACCTCTTGCTATAACGATATTGAAAAAGCCCAAGCAATGGCTGGGCAAGGTGCTGATTATGTGGCATTTGGTCGCTTTTTTACCTCAGGCTCCAAACCTTTAGCCGCTCCAGCCGAAATTAACACCTTGCGAGTCGCTAAACAACGCATAAATCTACCAATAGTCGCGATTGGCGGCATTTTGCCGAAAAATGGCGGGCAGTTAGTCGATGCAGGTGCGGATTTATTGGCGGTGATTGGTGGGATTTTTGATTACGAAGCCGAAGCAGCCGCGCGAGCTTATCAAGCACTATTCTAGCCAGCGTTAGCCCTAGCAGACCTGAATTGTTACAATGCACCCCTTTGGTTCGACCGTTACTCATAAAA
>JBJSYX010000176.1:0-7122 GCA_046090005.1 Methylomonas sp.
TAATGACACGCTGTCTGTTACTTCAGCAACCATTGTTAACGGTAACGGCGGTAATGACTTGATCACTGATAACTTCACCGGTGTATCAACCATTAATGCGGGTGACGGTAACGATAAAGTGTTGGGTGCTACCGGTAACGACATCATCAACGGTGATGCTGGTAATGATTACCTGTTTGGTGGTGCTGGTTCTGATCTTATCAGCGGTGGTGACGGCAACGATGTCCTGATTGGTGGTGCTGGTTATGACATTCTGTCTGGTGGTGCCGGTGCGGATACCTTCAGATGGGCAAACATCGTGAGTGGTTCTGAAACTAGCTTGACTGTGAGTGCCGCTATTGCTGACAGTATTGGTGATTACTCATTCGCTGACGGTGATGTGATTGATTTGTCATCACTGAATGCAACCGTTGATATTGCTAATGTCACTTTCTACTACGATGCGGAACAAGATAGTAATTTCTTGGCTGTAAACGGCACTGCAATTTTTGAAGTTGTGGATGCTGTTGATAGTCCTGTCCAAGTAGATGTGTTGATCGACAACGCTCACCACACCTTGTCATTGTCAGTATAAATAATCTAAGGGCAGGGACGCCCTGACATTATTGAAGCTTTTATTTAACTAACAGAAAACCAACAAGCAGGCTTTTGCTTGTTGGTTTTTAACTTTATCCAGATCGACTAGACACCATCTTCTTATTCCACGTTCTGGCCATTGTTGGGATGTCTTGGTAATTTGCTTCACACCTTCTTGCTAGGATTTGAGGGTGGTGCCTAGTCGGTCTGGGTTATTGATATTGATTTAAATTATTTCCGTTTTTATTGTTGAATTGAGCGGAAATACTTTAAGTTAATGGATAATTTCTAATTATTTGTTTTAAATTTCTGTGTTCATGGCTGTGTTGATAATCAATGGATAGTAAAGTTTTTTCTTTTTTTGATGATGGTGAATTAGGTAAGGCGTTAAGTGCTTGTAAACAGGCATTTATGTATGTCGGTTTCTTTAGTTTATTTATTAATTTGTTGTTATTAGTGCCTTCGTTTTACATGATGGCGGTTTATGACAAAGTAATGGTGAGCGGTAGCGAATCGACTTTATTAATGCTGTCATTAATTACCCTGTTTTTATTTTTGGTCATGGGTGGTTTGGAGTGGATTCGTTCGCAGATATTAATTGCCGCCAGTGTCAAGTTAGATGGTTTATTAGGTGGACGGGTATTTGATTCGGTATTTGCCCAGTCGTTGGCTAATCGCGGTGCTGCTGGTGCACAGGCGATGCAGGATTTATCGCAATTGCGGCAGTTTTTAACCGGGCCGGGGGTGTTTGCGTTTTTCGATGCGCCGTGGATGCCGATTTATATTGTGTTGATGTTTTTGTTTCATTGGAGTTTTGGGGTTGTCGCGATTTTGGCGGCGGCATTGTTGGCGAGTTTGGCGATTTGGAATGAGCTATCAACTCGCGATGATATGGCTGAAGCCAGCAAAAAAGCCATTGAGGTCAGTCAGTTTACTCAGCGCAATTTGCGTAATGCCGAAGTAATCGAAGTGATGGGCATGATGCCGCGTTTGCGTGAGCGTTGGCGGCAGAAACAGGAAATGGTTTTAGGGTTACAGGGTCATGCCAGTGCTAAGGCGGGTTTGATTAGTTCTTTGGTGAAAGTGGTGCGGTTGACGATTCAATCTTTGGTATTGGGATTGGGGGCGTTTTTAGCGATTAATAAAGAAATTTCGCCGGGCTTGGTGATTGCCGGTTCGATTTTGATGGGTCGGGCTTTAGGGCCTTTGGATTTGATGATTAGCAGTTGGCGGGGCTTTAATGCGGCGCGTCAGTCGTTTGATCGCTTGAAAACCTTGTTGGATGATTTTCCAGAACGTGATGATGCGATGCCTTTGCCGGGCATTCGCGGTGAATTGAAGGTTGAGCAGTTGTTGGTGGTACCGCCTGGGGCTGCTAATCCGGTGATTAAGGGGATTAGTTTTAATTTAAACCCCGGTGAAGTAATGGCGATAATTGGCCCTAGTGCGGCGGGTAAATCGACTTTGGTGCGGGCGTTGTTGGGGATTTATCGACCAACTAAGGGCGCGGTGCGGGTGGATAGCTGTGAAATTCAAAACTGGAACCGTCAGCAGTTAGGTAATGATATTGGTTATTTGCCGCAGGATGTTGAGTTGTTGGACGGTAGCGTTAATGAAAATATCGCCCGTTTTAATGAAGTTGATCCTGAAAAAGTGGTGGCAGCGGCGCAGTTGGCGGGGGTTCACGAGATTATTTTGCGTTTACCACAGGGTTATGACACGCCGTTAGTCGGGCATGGACATAGTTTGTCAGCAGGGCAACAGCAACGCTTGGGATTGGCGCGGGCTTTGTATGGTAATCCGCAGTTGATTGTCTTGGATGAGCCGAATTCGAATCTTGATCAGGCCGGTGATCAGGCGTTGTTTAATACCTTGGGTTTGTTAAAGCAAATGGGCAAGACGGTGATTATCGTTACCCACCGCAATAATATTTTAAGTTTGGTGGACAAGATTTTGTTGTTGGTCGATGGGCAGATTAGTGCGTTTGGGCCGCGTGATGAGGTGTTGGCGGGTTTGGCCAAGCCGCAGCAAATTCAGAAGGGGTAACAGGGTTTTAATCGTTCTCATGCTGTGTGTTACGGCTTTAAGTTAAGGGGATTGGTGTGTTTTATTCCCCTCTTGAAAAAGAGGGGCTAGGGGAGATTATTTAAATAAATCCCCCCTCAATCCCCCTTTTTCAAAGGGGGAGGTTTTTTAACTTAATGGCAGTAGGGTGCATTCCATGCACCAAGCAATAAGGTTGCTGTTAATTGGTGCATGAAATGCACCCTACCAAGCGATTTGGGAATTGTTTTTAGGGTTTTAAAGGAAGGTGTGATGTTTAAGTGGTTGCAGTCTATGCAAAAACTGTTGGCGACGGGTGATGATGTGCCTTTTCGCCGTTTGGGTTTGTGGGTGATTTTTTGGGTGTTTGGGGTGTTTGGTGCTTGGGCGGCGTTTGCGCCGTTGAATAGCGCGGCTTTGGCGCCCGGTTCGATTGCGGTGGAGTCTTATCGGAAAAGCGTTCAGCATTTGGAAGGCGGGATTATTGCTTCTATTTCGGTTCGTGATGGCGATAAGGTGAGCAAAGGTCAGGTGTTGGTTGAGTTGGATGATACCCAGTCACGCGCGCAGCTGGAGGTTTTGCGCGGTCAGTATTTTATTGATGTGGCGCGGGAAAGCCGTTTGATTGCTCAGGAAAAGTTGGCTGACAAAATCGTTTATCCACAAGATTTGTTGAATGCCACTGATGATCGGGTTCGCGATGCGATTCGAGTCCAAAATCAAACTTATTTTGTCCGCCGTACCGCGCATGAGAATGAAGTTTCCGTCTATCAACGTCAGGTTGAGCAACTAAAAGCCAAAATTCAAGGGCTTAAAGCCCAGAAAGCCAGTCATCAGTCTTTAGTCGATTCGTTTCAACGCGAATTGAATGATTTCGAGATTTTGTTGAAAGACGGTTATACCGAAAAACAAAAGGTTAGAGAGCTGGAGCGCAGTTTGTCGGATCATCAAGGTCAGTTGGGCGCGTTGCAATCGGAAATTGCCGCGACTTCGTTGCAAATTAGCGAAACCGAATTGAAGGTGTTGCAGTTGGAAAAAGAGTTGCAGCGCGAGGTGACTAAAGAGCTGGGCGAGGTGCAATCGCAGTTGTTTGAGTTGCGCGAGAAAATTCAGTCGTTGGAATCGACCGTTAAGCGGACAGTGGTGACTGCACCTGAAGACGGCATGGTGTTGGGTTTGTCGATTCATACCATTGGCGCGGTGATTCCGCCTGGCGGTCGGATTTTGGACATTGTGCCGCAAAACGAGAAGTTAATTGTCGAAGCGCAAGTGTCGTTGATGGATATTGATCAAGTGCAAGTTGGGCAGGTGGCTGAGATTCGTTTTAGTGCGTTCAAAAGTCGGGAAACCCCTAAAGTGGAAGGTAAGTTGGTTTCTGTGTCGGCGGATAAACTGGTTGATGAAAAGGTGCCTAATAGTCAGCCGTATTATTTGGCGCGAGTTGATGTCGATCCACAAGGTTTGGCAGAGTTACATGAGAAAGGCTTGGATTTGGTGCCAGGGATGCCCGCTGAGGTGTTAATCAATACCGGACAGCGGACGCTGTTGCAGTATTTGACCAGACCGTTAACTGACAGTTTTTCGCGTTCGTTTATTGAGGATTAAGTGATGAAACGAATCCTATGTTTAATGATGCTGGGTTTGAATTCGGCACAGGCTGATAATTTATTGGATTTGTATGATTTAACCGTCACCACTCATCCAATTGTTAAAGGCCATGAGTTTTCGATTGATCAAGCCAGAGCGCAAAAAGATATTGCGTTGAGTAAATTGTTGCCGCAGGTTTCAGCAACTGCTGTGCAGTCTTGGAATGAGATGACTTCTCAGTCTACCTCTAATCCTAAATTGGGGATGGTGACTACCGATTATCCCGGTACCCGAGGCATGATTCAGGCTAAGCAATCTTTGTTTGATTTGCCGTCTTTTTTGCAATGGCAAAGTGCCGATTCAGTGGTGTTGCAAGCCGAATTTGAATTAGATGCGGCAAGAATGAGTTTGGTCGCTGATTTGGTTGAGCGTTATTTTCAGGTTTTGCAGGAAGAAGATTCACTGAAATATATTGAAGGCGAAAAAAACTTAACCGCCAGTGATGCAAAGCGGATTCGTCGGATGAGCGAATTGCAGTTAAGAAAGGTGACGGATTTATATGAGGTTGAGGCTTATTACCAAACCTTGTTAACTGAAGAAATTAAAATCAAAGGTGATCGGGAGATTGCTTTAGAAAAATTGCATGAAATGGCCGGTCGCTTTGTGACTGAGGTTAGTCCGTTGAATTTACAAGTGGTGCCTAAGCCTGATTTTCAGATTGGTACATTTGTTGAAGATGCTTTGGTCAGACATCCAGCTTTGCGGGCTTTGTCTTATGGACTGGAAGCGGCTGATAAACAGGTCGATAGTCAACGTGCTGGGCATTTGCCGCAGTTTTCTTTACAACTGTCTGATACCTACGCTGATAACAGTGGTTACGATAACCGCAGCAATTCGCGTTATGAAGTCGGTACGGTTGGTGTGCAAGTGAATGTGCCGATTTTTTCTGGTGGTGGTATCGAAGCCAGTGTTGATAAAGCCGTGGCGAGTTATCAGGTGGCTTTGGAGAAGCGTAATGAAAAATTGCGTCAAATCGAACGTGAAATCCGTACTGCTTATGTGCAGTTAAAAACCAGTTTTTCGCGGATTGATTCGATGACAAAGGAAGTCGAGGCCAGAGAGAAGGTGACCGAGGCTCAAGCTAAAAGCTACGAGTTAGGTGTGATTACCATTGTTGATTTGTTGGATGTTAAAAAGGAATTACTTAAATCGCGTTTTGGTTTAGGTAAAGCCCGTTATGAATATGTGAAACAGTTGGTAGCGTTGAAATTATGGAGTGGTAGTTTGCAACGTAGTGATGTTGAGGAAATTAATGGCTGGTTGAGTAAAGGATAAGTACCAAAATAAAAGTAATTGGGGATACCAACTCAGAATCTTGCTTGCTACTTAAGCCGTTGGTGCTGAGCTTGTCGAAGCATGAGCGGCAACGCCTTAACTGGTTTGGTTAAACCATCAAGATTCTAATTGCACAATGCCGATTTACTTTTATTCAAGTATTTAAATCAATTTTATAGGGAATCTTCTTATGCTATTAGATAACTCTAGGCTCAGAGGAATTAAGATAAGTTTATACCATAAGGTTTTTAGCTTTAAATTGGCTAGAAACCTTTGGTTAGGGAAATCTTTTGCCAAACGAGATTCGGCTAATTTGAATTGGCAGTATCTTGAAGGTGCTGTTATTGTTGTTGCCGGATTATCTGATCAATTAGCTGTAGATAATGTAAAGCATTTTAATTTAATTACTGATGATGCTTTTAATCATTGGTTAACTAATACGCTTAATTTAGCCTCAAAATCCAATCAAAAAAAACTTTTACCGACTGGCGATTCTGTTAATGATTCTGGTTTAATTGAATTATTAAAATTACTCTTTGATTCGCTACATTTTGAATCAAGTCATGCAGAGCAGACTAATTCACTTAATCTGAAATTATCCGATTTTAATGTTGTTTCGGTTTTGAGCATGACTGAATTGGATGAGGCTGCCAGTGCTGTTGTTCTAGCCAATATTCCAACCGTTAATCAGTTTGTTGATGTTTACCGATTTGCTACTGAGCCGATAGTGCTGGTAGTGGTGCCAGTTAATAGTCGATTAGATTTAAGCGATATTGGTTTTTTCTCGGCGGTGCAAGATTTTCATCCTTATCTATCGTTGAGCGGTCCGGTTGTGGTTAGTGTCGGTGAAGGTGGGCAGTTAGTATTTGCCAATGCGTTGGCTAATGCTTATGGCTCTAGTCGTTCTTTGAGCGTGGTTGGTGTGCCCGAGCTTTTGCCGATTGGGATTCGTTACGATGCAACTCACTTCAGTTTTAGCTTTAATCCGAGCGATCCGGCTTATAACCCGTTAGCCAGTGGTCAAGTGCTGAATGTCAGTGTTGTTTATACGGTGTCTGATGGACGTATCAATCTCGATACGGCAGTCATTTTTCAAGTGATGGGAACCAATGATGTAGCCAGTATCAGTGGTATCTCAACAGCCGCTATCACAGAAACTGACGCGATGTTGAATGCCAGCGGTACTTTATCGGTAGCGGATCTGGATGCCGGTGAAGCTGGGTTTGTCCCACAGACCCAGGTTGCTGGTGATCACGGATTTGGTCTTTTCAGCATTGATGCCGACGGTCACTGGACTTATAGCGCCGGTGCTCATAACGAGTTTGTTGCTGGTGTTGATTACACTGACAGCATCACAGTAGCGTCTGTCGATGGCACAGCGGTTCGAGTAATTACCGTGACCATCACTGGTAGCAATGATGCAGCGCCGATCAGCGGCACATCAACTGCATCGATTACTGAAAGCGATGCTGGGTTGAATGCCAGTGGTACTTTATCGGTAGCGGATCTGGACGCTGGAGAAGCTGGGTTGGTCGCGCAAACCCAGGTCGCAGGTGATCACGGGTTTGGTCTGTTCAGTAT
>JBJSYX010000177.1:0-4041 GCA_046090005.1 Methylomonas sp.
TGGGCTTTGTTTATTATAAAGTGGTTCAATTATTTTTACTTTATAGGTGATGCGACGCCATGCCAGACAAATTAGCTAAGCGGATATTAATCGGATTCCTAGTGCTGGCTGGCTTGTTCAGTCGCGATGGTTTTGCTGATGAGGATGCCAGTCAAAATCAAATTGCACAACGTCAAGCGTTTTTACAAGCCGAGCGTTATATCGCTCAAGCACGAAATGAAGACTATCTAAGCTTAGCCTCCAGCTTAAAGACCTACCCGCTCTACCCTTTTTTGCATTACCAATGGCTAAAAAACCATCTCGATGATCAAGCGAGCGTTGAACAGTATCTAAGCGAATATGCCGACAGTCGTTATGCCCAACAGTTGCTGAGCAAATGGTTGCTATCATTGGCAAAACAGCAACGCTGGGACCTTGTGCTTAGCCATCAATACCCAAGCAATTATCCAGAAACACAATGCTTATTTGCCTTAGCGCAATATCACAGCAATCAACAACAAACCGCCTTGAATAGTGCCAAACAATTATGGCTACAAGCTGATTCTCATTCCGACACTTGCGACACATTGTTTGGTTTATTAAAACAGTCGAGCAGTTTTGATAACCAATTAGCTTGGCAAAAATTTCAACAAGAAATAACGACAAACCATCCACAATCGGCTAATCAGTTATTAAATTTGTTGTCAGCGCAACAAGCTCAAACTGCTAAGCTTTGGTTAAAACTGTTTAAACAACCTGAGTTAGTCAAACAAAATGCTGATTGGAAGCGCGAATCGGATTATGCCGGACTGATTTTTGCTCACACCATTCTACGTTTGGCTGATACTGATTTAGCCGCTGCGGTAACAACTTGGGATAGCGAAAAACAAGCCATCAATATCCCCCATGACAACTTGATTGAAACCGAAAATAATTTAGCCTTAGCTTTAGCTTTAAAAGGCGAAACCAATGCTTATCAACGCTTAGAGCAACTCACCAAGCCAGATAAGCAACATCGAGAATGGCAAATTCGTGCCGCGTTAAGAGATCAAAATTGGTCAGCCACTCATCTAGCACTGACTAAATTGGACGATGAAAGTAAGCAACAAGATAAATGGCAATATTGGCAAGCGCGAGTGCTGAGCGAATTAGGTCAAAAAAACGAAGCTGAACGTCTGTTTCAACAATTATCTCGGCAACGCAGTTTTTATGGCTTTCTGGCCGCTGAGAAACTACAAAAACCCATCAATCTGGCGGATAACCCGATTCATGTTAGCGCTGAAGAAATCAATCAGTTAAGACAACAAAAACAATTTCAGGTGGTGAGTGAATTTTTAGCATTGGATCGCCAATTAGAGGCAAAACGCCAGTGGTGGTTTGCAACGGCGAATTTGGATAAACACGATTTAGCAGTGGCGGCAAAACTGGCAGAGCAATGGCAATGGCCAACGATTGCCATTTTTACCAGCGCCAAAGCGAATCAATGGAACGATATAGCGCTGCGTTTTCCTTTGAATTATGCGCGTGAAATTCAAGACCACGCGACAGCACAGCAAATTGATCCGGCGCTGATTTTTGGCTTATTACGCCAAGAAAGTGCATTTGATGAAATGGCTGATTCTTCTGTCGGCGCCAAGGGTTTGATGCAAGTGATGCCGAAAACTGCACAGGAAATTGCCAGCGAGTTAAAACAAATTTGGCAACGCGATAGTAGTTTGTTCAATCCTAATTTAAATATTCAATACGGCAGTTTTTATTACAAAAAACTCTTGGCAGAATTCGACCAACATCCACTTTTAGCTACCGCTGCTTACAACGCAGGACCGAAAAAAGTGAAACGCTGGCTACCCAAGAATCAGGCTTTACCCGGTGATATTTGGATAGAACTCATCCCTTATAAAGAAACCCGCGATTACGTGTCATCGGTTTTGCAATATAGCCTGATTTATCAAGCGCGATTACAGCGCGACAGCTTGAAACTAAGCAACTTAATCCGCCAAGTAAAGCCAAACTAAAATTTGTGCTGATTTTTTAACCCTACTATTAGATAATGGCCGACGTTTTTGACTCACTTAACTTAGGTAGATTTAATGGAGAAACAGCACAGTTTCACGCGCGAAGAATTATTAATGTCTGGTCGTGGTGAACTCTACGGCCCGAAAAATGCGCAATTACCGCTTCCCAATATGTTGATGATGGATCGCATCATTCATATTTCCGACGAAGGCGGGAAATACGGCAAAGGCGAAATTATTGCTGAACTCGATATTACCCCTGACTTATGGTTCTTCGATTGTCACTTTCAAGGTGATCCTGTGATGCCTGGCTGTTTGGGTCTGGATGCAATGTGGCAATTAATTGGCTTTTACTTATGCTGGTTAGGCGGTCCAGGTAAAGGCAGAGCTTTAGGTTGTGGCGAAGTGAAATTTACCGGTCAAGTTTTACCAACAGCTAAAAAAGTCACTTACAGAATCGATTTAAAACGGGTCATTCTTCGCAAACTGGTCATGGGCATTGGTGATGCCACAATGGAAGTTGACGGCAAAAAAATTTATGAAGCCACTGATTTGCGAGTCGGTCTATTCACATCTACTCAAGATTTCTAGGAAATAACATGAGACGCGC
Organism: Methylomonas sp.; assembly: GCA_046090005.1. Classification (GTDB taxonomy): domain Bacteria; phylum Pseudomonadota; class Gammaproteobacteria; order Methylococcales; family Methylomonadaceae; genus Methylomonas. The sequence goes on from JBJSYX010000177.1 coordinate 2,605, forward strand.
GGTTGTAACAGGTCTGGGAATTGTGTCCAGCATCGGCAATAACAGGGATGAAGTTGTCGAATCATTAAGAGCTGGACGCTCAGGCATTGTGCATTCTGACGTTTACCAAGAACTGGGCTTTAGAAGCCATGTTCACGGCCCGATTAACATTGATTTAGACGAAGCCATTGATCGAAAAATCAAGCGTTTTATGGGTGACGGTGCCGCTTTCAACTACTTGGCAATGGAACAAGCCATTGCCGATTCTGGCTTAGATGAAAGCGAAGTGTCTAATTTCCGCACTGGCTTGGTGATGGGTTCTGGTGGCCCTTCTACCTCAAATCTGGTCGATGCGGCTGACATTTTGCGTTCAAAAGGCGTGAAAAAAGTCGGTCCTTATATGGTGCCTCGCGCCATGTCCAGCACCAATACTGCTTGTTTGGCAACCCCATTCAAAATCAAAGGTGTCAACTACACCATCAGCTCCGCTTGTGCGACCAGTGCTCACTGTATCGGTCATGCGATGGAACTAATCCAATTGAATAAGCAAGATGTGGTATTTGCTGGCGGTGGTGAAGAATTGCATTGGTCAATGTCGGTATTGTTTGATGCGATGGGCGCTTTATCTTCTAAATATAACGATACCCCTGCAACTGCCTCAAGACCTTACGATGCAACCCGCGATGGTTTCGTGATTTCCGGAGGCGGCGGGGTTTTAGTGATCGAAGAACTCGAACATGCCAAAGCACGCGGCGCGAAAATCTACGGTGAATTAGTCGGCTATGGTGCAACCTCTGATGGCTACGACATGGTTCAACCGTCTGGCGAAGGCGCAGTGCGTTGTATGCAACAAGCGATGGCAACCGTTGATGGCAAAATCGACTACATCAATGCACATGGCACCAGCACACCTGTCGGAGATACTCGCGAACTGGAAGCCTTACGTAATGTGTTTGGTGCAGGTAACATCCCAGCAGTCAGTTCAACCAAATCTTTAACTGGTCACGCCTTAGGCGCTGCGGGCGTGAATGAAGCGATTTATTCCTTATTGATGATGCAAGAGAACTTCCTCAGCGCTTCCGCCAACATCACCGAATTAGACCCAGAAGCAAACGATGTACCGATTGTTCGTGAATACCGCGAGAACGTCACATTAAACACCATTATGTCTAACAGCTTTGGCTTTGGCGGCACTAACGCCACTTTAATTTTCCAACGCTATAACGGCTAATCTAGCTCGGCAGTCAAAACCGGCTTTTGACTGCCCTCACCTCTCCGCCAATGTCAGAATTAGAAATCGAACAAAAATCCCGTACCCAATTCAATAAATTGCAGAAACGTTTACGCCGCTGTGTTGGTGAAGCAATTGCTGATTTCAACATGATCGAGGACAACGACAAGATCATGGTCTGCCTGTCGGGCGGAAAAGACTCTTACACGTTGCTCGATATTTTGCTG
>JBJSYX010000178.1:0-7570 GCA_046090005.1 Methylomonas sp.
GCTCAATAATCGAATATGCAGCCGCCATGTTTATTGTCCTGAAACGATGAGAATCAATGCCGCTATGCCGATGCAGCCGATAACGAAAAATAGCCCGCGACTGATCCAAATCAGTCGATGGCGTAAAGTCAGAGTCGAAATATAATCTTCCAACACCACCTGCATTCCTAACGCCGCATGGTACAAAACCAATCCTAACCAGCCGGCAATTGCTAAGCTGTTTGTTGCTGAGGCTAACCACTCACGCATGTCGGCATAAGGCAGGTGCAAAGCCTTATTAAGAAAAACAAGCAACCAAAAAGTCAGCGGAATTAAAGCCAGCGCCGTTAAACGTTGATGCCACCACTCTTGAACTGGCGAAGTCATGAGTTCACTCCCAAAAAATACAGCGTGGTTAAAACCGCTGTCGCCACTAATTCATAAATCGCCAATCGCTGCAAAGTTGCACGCTGAAAACCTTTTCCAGCATCCCAAAACAAATGCCTAACGCCATGACAAAGATGAAAAAACAAAGCCACCACAAAACCCCAATAAGCGAATTTTGCTAACCAAAACCCCATCAAAGCTTGCATCGCTTGATAAGCTGCTTCACCTGCTGCGATGCTGATTAATAAATAAAGCACACCAAACAGACCTAGCGACAAGCAAACACCCGTGATGCGATGACTGATGGAAATTAAACCAGTTAGCGGTAAACGGTAGATTTGTAAATGGGGGGAAAGCGGACGCCTAGCCATAAACAGCCTCAGAAAATGAATTAAAAATCGATGCAACGACCTTGGTTTTCCCAATCACCATAGCGGGTGGGATCTAAGCCATTTCGACCGTTGATCTCGGGAGTTTGGATAGATTGAATAGGAACCGATTCAGATTCGGGGTTGGCAGGTAAAACAGCGGGCAGATCGACTAAGGGCTGGGAATCAATGTTCATAATAGCGTGAATGCAGTTAGCTGTAGTTGCAATCTACCACAGCAAAGACAACTAAGTCCAAATCACTAAACATATTGCCCAGCACACCACCCTGAGGCCCAAGCCCATTGAAAGTTATAGCCTCCCAACCAGCCCGACACATCCAACACTTCACCAACAAAATACAAACCAGAGACTTGTAAACTTTCCATGGTTTTCGAGGAGACCGCATCACAATCAACGCCACCCAAAGTCACCTCCGCCGTGCGATAACCTTCGCTACCATTGGGTTTAATCGTCCAGTTCTGCAGATTGTCGCTAATGCCCTGCAATTGTTTATCACTACAATCGGCGAGAGTCAGATTGAGTTGCGTTTCAGTTAGCAAAGTTTGTAACAAACGCTTGGGCAAATAATCAGCGAGTACGGTTTGAATTTTGGCTTTATGGCCTTGCTGACGTTTTTGTTTCAATATGTCCAATAAATCCAAATCCGGCAATAAATTAATGATTAAGGCTTCACCAGGTTGCCAGTAAGAGGAGATTTGCAAAATTGCCGGCCCACTCAGTCCTCGATGGGTAAATAACAGGTTTTCAGTAAAACTGCGTGATTGATTAGTCACTTGGCAGGGCACAGCAATGCCGGTTAATGGCGTAAAACGCTGTTTATCATCGGGTTGTAAGGTCAAAGGCACCAAGCCAGCCCGAGTCGGCCAGACTTTAATCGCAAATTGCTCGGCTAGTTGATAACCAAACGCAGTCGCTCCCATTTTCGGAATCGACAAACCACCGGTAGCAATAACTAAAGATGACGCCTGAAAAAAGCCTTGCGAAGTTTCAAGCTGGAACTGGCCTGAATCGCGTTTTTTAACTTGGGTAATGGAACAATTTAACTGAATCTCCGCGCCATAACGCTGACATTCGTTGAGCAACATATCCAAAATATCTTTGGCGCTATCGTTGCAAAACAACTGACCATGTAAACGTTCGTGATAGGGAATTTGATATTGGGCGATCAAAGCCAAAAAATCCCATTGGTTGAAACGCTTTAAGGCTGACTTACAAAAATGCGAATTATGGGAGATGTAGTTATCAGCTTCGACGGTGTAATTGGTGAAATTACAACGCCCACCGCCAGACATTAAAATTTTCTTGCCGGCTTTATTAGCGTGATCCAACACCCTGACCTTGCGGCCACGTTTAGCCGCTTCGATAGCGCACATCAAACCCGATGCACCGGCACCGATAATAATCACATCCTCAATTTTCATAACATTTAGCGATTGGTGACGAAATGCCCGTGTTTCGTCGGTGATGGATTGCCTATTAAGGCATGGTGGATATTAATTTCAACAATACAGCAGTCATCAACGCAGTTTGTAGTGATCCGACGCTGACAATCCAGCGTATTAAATCGCTTTTAGTTTCCGCCAGCTTCACTTCGTTTTTAAGTTCGGCTTCTCTGATTCGCATGTCGAATGATCACTTAGATTATCCAAATCGTAATCGTGTTTAGCTTGAGCTTTGTAACGACCTCTACTTGCTCTTCACTGAACCCAGCATTTTTAGTTCTTTAATAAATTCATGCGTATCAAATGTAAGCGTGGTCATTTTGCCATCCTTAATCCAAATAGAGTTGACTATATTAACTTAAAAACCTTGTTAAAAATCAGCCATACCGCACAACACCCCAACTTGTAAAACCCTACAAAACTCTGTAAAAAGCCCCCTCTGTCTTAATTTCTACCAATCACCGCGATTCAGCGTTTTAAAGGCCAACTTATGGATACACAGTACACCTACTCTTTTGAAACCGGCGATGGTCAAAATAAAGCATTATTAGGGGGTAAAGGTGCCAATTTATGTGAAATGACTCAAATGGGCATCAATGTTCCACCCGGCTTTGTCATCACCACCGACACCTGTTTGTCTTATCTCCAAACCAAGCAGTTACCGATAGGCTTGATGGACGAAGTCCGCGAACAAATTACAATCATTGAAGAGCTTACGGGTAAGTGTTTTGGTGGAATTAACGATCCTTTATTAGTTTCAGTACGTTCTGGCTCGGCCATATCGATGCCGGGGATGATGGATACCGTGTTAAATCTGGGATTAAATCCGCAAACTATCGCTGGCTTAATCGAAATGACTGATGATCCGCGCTTTGTGTACGATGCTTATCGACGCTTTATTCAGTTATTCGGCAAAGTGGTATTGGGCATTGATGATGAGAAATTTGATTTCCACTTCAATTTAGTCAAACGCACAGCCGGCATCAAAGCTGACGTAGCCTTGAATGGCGACCAACTGATGGATATTTGCGAGCGATTTTTGCAAGTGGTTCATCAGGAAACCGGCCATGCCTTCCCAAACGACGTTTACCTTCAATTAGAACTCGCGATTCAAGCGGTGTTCAATTCTTGGGATGGTAAACGCGCGGTCGGTTATCGCCATGAATTTCACATCACCCCCGAAATAGCCAATGGCACCGCTGTGAATATCGTGACAATGGTGTTTGGCAATATGGGCGATGATTGCGCCACAGGCGTTAGTTTTACCCGTAATCCGGCTACCGGTGAAAATGAATTATTTGGTGAATATCTGGTGAATGCTCAAGGCGAAGATGTGGTCGCCGGAATTCGCACACCCAAACCGGTACAAGAAATGGCACAGCAAATGCCTAATCAATATCGCCAATTACTCGATTTGCGCGATAAACTCGAAGCCCATTATCACGAAGTACAAGATTTCGAATACACCATTGAGCGGGGAATCTTATATTGCCTACAAACTCGTAAAGCTAAAATGAATGCCGCTGCGATGGTGAAAACCTCGTTGGAAATGGTTAAAAACGGCTTAATCAGCAAAGCCCAAGCGTTATTACGGATTAACCCAGAAATGCTCGAGCAATTACTGCATCCGCAACTAGCACCCCATCAAAATCAGCAAGCCCTTGCTCAAGGCCTCCCTGCTTCACCAGGCGCAGCTTTTGGCATCTGTGTTTTCGACGCCGATATGGCGGTACGATTAGCCAAAACCGGCGAACACATCATTTTGCTGCGTGAAGAAACCAAGCCCGAAGATATTCACGGCTTTTTTGCAGCACAAGGCATCTTAACCAGTCGAGGCGGCAAAACCTCGCACGCGGCGGTCGTGGCACGCGGCATGGGCAAGGCCTGTGTGGCTGGCGCTGAAGACATCAAAATCGATGTCAAAGCCCGCTTGGCGATTGTGGGCGATATTCACATCAAAGAAGGTGACTTAATTACCATTGATGGCAGCAACGGCAATATTTATTTAGGTAAGCTGGAAACTGTACCGGCGGTGTTTTCAAACGAGCTAAAAACTTTATTGAAATGGGCTGATGAAATTGCTCATTTACAGGTCTATGCCAATGTTGACACCCCCGAAACCGCACGACTAGCACTAGGCTATGGTGCCAAAGGCATAGGACTCTGCCGCACCGAACGAATGTTTAATGCCGCTGACCGCTTGCCTTTAGTAGTAGAAATGATTTTGGCCAATAACGCAACACAACGCGAAACGGCACTTGCCAAACTATTTCCGATTCAGCGTGATGATTTTCTGGAATTATTCACTGCGATGTCGCCACATCCAGTCACGGTACGTTTACTCGACCCACCGATGCACGAATTCTTACCCGATCAACAACAATTATTGGAAGAAATCGACGCACTTAAACATTACCTGACCATCGTTAAAGGGCAACGGGTAACTTTAGAAACCTTGGGTCAGTACCACGAACTGCCCTCGCCGTTCAATCAACTCAATGAAGAGGTGATTACCGAAGCGATTGCCAAGAAAAAAATCATGCTGAAAAAGGTGCTGGATTTGTATGAAGTCAATCCAATGCTTGGGCATCGTGGTGTGCGATTGGGGATGAGCTATCCCGAAATTTACAGCATGCAAATTCGTTCGATTTTAGAAGCTGCTGCCATTTGCATTAAACAACGCATCGCCGTCACGCCAGAAATCATGGTGCCACAGGTGATTACTGCTCAAGAACTCAAACAAGTAAAACAGATGGTTGAGCAGATTCGCCTAGAAGTTGAAGGCCAATACCGCATCAAGTTGAACTTTAAATTTGGCACGATGGTAGAAACCGTGAGAGCTTGCACTCGCGCCGATCATTTAGCCGAAATCGCTGAATTTTTCTCATTCGGCACCAATGATTTAACCCAAGCGACCTTCTCATTTTCCCGAGAAGACGCTGAGAACAAGTTTTTACCGCTCTATGAAGAATCTGGCTTGTTAGAAGATAACCCGTTTGAAACCTTGGATATCAAAGGCGTCGGAAAACTCATGGAAATGGCGGTCGGGTTAGGCCGTGAAAAACGTCCGAATTTGAAAGTTGGCATTTGCGGCGAACACGGCGGTCACCCGCTATCAATTCGATTCTGCCAATCAATCGGTTTGGATTATGTTTCTTGCTCGGCACCAAGAATACCGATAGCGCGACTAGCAGCAGCACAAGCCAAATTATTGGCTCATTAAACAAAATAAACTCCCGTTGCAACGGGATTTTTTATTTAAACCTAAGTCTTTCTACGCCAAACAAACACACCAGCTGCAACCACCGCAGCCAACAGCGCCACCATCAAAATCGGATGCTGATAAAAGCTATCAAAGAAATTACCTAAGCCCTGCGATGTATCACGATAATACGGTCCCATGATTTACCTCCGTTATTAAATAAAAATTCTTATCAGCTTACCTTGATGAATCGGTTTGTCTATCTGGATTAAAGAGTATCAATAGTTAACTTATCAATAGATGATTGAGCTAGACCTCACAAATCAGGTGATATAGCTCAACGATGATTGTTGACGGTTGCAGGAATAACGTTGCCCCTAGCCTGCAAATTGATTGCCTCTGGATGCATTATGTAATGTTGCCGCAGACAATTAGCCAATGCGAGCTTGGTATCATCTTCAACCAAGCAGATGTCGGTTGCTGGTAGGCAAGAAAGAATGTTCTGCAGCAATTGCTCCTGTGGCGATGGCATCTTCTGCACCCAAGATGCCAGCAAGGTACGATTTATCGGTGATGGCAACGATGCTAGGATGCCGATATCATTTTGATCATGCACCAACAGGCCGGATGTGGTTCCTCGATCAAGTGTCAGCACCTGAAACAAATACAAGGTGTGGTAATCAAGCTGCTTGTTCCGATTCTCATCGGTTGGTAAGGTTCGCGTTTCAAGCGCAGAAGACAAAATATCGCAATACGTATCAATAGCAGCCTCACCGACGGTCTTTGCCAACTCTAAATCACTATTGAAATCATCACTGAAGTAGTTTTCCAAATAAAAATGCGTTACCCCGCGATGACGTCCCAATACTGGAATATAGAAGTAACAATCACCCTGTAAAGCGGCTTCATCATACTGGTTCGGCGCCGCTTGCTTAAGTTTCTCGACAAACAGTTCCTTATCAGCATCATGCTCATTAGATGGGTTTAAGTCGGCCATGACGCGCCAATAACCAAAGCCATCTTTCATTTCGGTCCAGCTGATGTGAATATGCACTGAAGGTGCGAAAGGATTATCAGGATGGATAATGGTGGAAATCGCTGATGCAGATGCCAACTTCTTGGTTTCATCATCGTCATACTGAACATGAGAGATGTTGACAGAGGCTCGATTGAATATCGTATCGTCGGTAGCCATAAAGCGCATACCACCGCCATGCCTGCCATCGTCACGCAACCATTCTATTGGTACAAAAGGATTGCCATTGCCGAACTTATCGCTGATTTTGTTCAAACGACTAACAAAACGTCGCTGCAAGTCACAAACCAATGAATACGCCAATTCAGCTCGAGATGATTTTGCTTTTATGATGGCCATTTACGGCTATTTCCTTCTCAGTGATGAAGACGGACATATTGTTACATGAGCGAATGTGATTTCCTAGATTTCATTCTGCGTGATAGACCCTGTCCTACCACTGGTTTGCCGTAATCCTCGCCCAAATAAATCTTAACCATCAAGCAAAACTGAACAGCACTATCTGGAAACTTTTCTGGTCAAACGCGTTTATCGCTGGATGGAGCAATACCAGGCAAGCGCATATAAATTAACTTAAAATCCGCGGAGGAAATGGGGCAAATTGGAAAACGGTATTCCTTCGCATGATTGCATAGCCCGAGTCATTGCCCGCATTGAACTCTACCAAATGTACGGTGGAATTAACGGATAAACAAGCCGTTCCCTGCTAGCTAAAAGGATAGGCTCAAGCCCTTTTGGTTCAGCAAGTCTTTACAAACAGAGACGGTAGCACTCGATCTATGTGTTTTCAAACACCGTTACCGACCAAAACAGGTTTCAATTTCTGTTTAATCAATTGGTTAATCGGAGCTTTTCAACTTTTAATTTTGCATTAGCTTCCATTGCAGCTTTAGCTACCTCATTACTGACAATTGTTTTACCAATTGGAGCTAAGGCAATACTGGCAAGTTTAAGATGTTGAATTCCAAATGGAATAAAAATTACAGTTGTAAAATTGGCCAATGCCCAAATTAAATGAAACATCGCCAACCATACGCCAGCAAATAAAAACCAGATCAAATTACCAGCCATCCCCCAATTGCCAGTCCCAATATCTTGTTTCAAGTTCAATTCACTACGACTAATCGCCGTTT
>JBJSYX010000179.1:0-14672 GCA_046090005.1 Methylomonas sp.
ATGGCCACCCATGATTTGTTTAACGCCAAACAAGTTGCCGATCGAATCGGGATTATGAAAAGTGGTCGTTTGGTTGAAGAGTTTGATGCGCACAGCGTCGCCCATGACGAACTGGAAGCCAAATATCTGGCTCACGCACGAGGCTTATGATGATTATCGCAATCGTAAAAAAAGAAATGCTGGCGTTGCTGCGCGATGGGCGATTTTTATTATTAGCGCTATCGATCTTTATTTTGTTGAGCGGCTTTTTTCTCGCTTCCAGCGCTGAATACCAACAAATTCAAGCTGAAAAACAAGCCATTGGTGCTGACGTTCGCCAGCAATGGGACAACCAAGGGGTTAAAAACCCCCATTCAGCCGCGCATTTTGGGATTTATGTTTTCAAACCCGATTTAGCTTTAGCCGCGATAGACCCCGGTTTACGCCCGTTTACTGGTCAATCGCTGTGGTTAGAGCCCCATAAACGCAATTTAAACCGCTACACACCCGCCGCTGATCAAATTTTAGCTGGTCGCTTTGGGCAAATGACTGCCGCTTTTGTGTTGTATGCCCTGTTACCTTTGATGATGATTGCCTTGGCGTTTAACGCTATCAGCCAAGAACGCGAACAAGGCACTTTGCGAATGCTGCATTGCTTGGGCATTTCCGGTAAGCAGTTATTGTTGGGCAAATTGATTGGCTTATTAAGCGCTTTCATTTTGGTATTAAGCCCGGCTGTGGTGGTTTCGCTGTCAATTTTGGCCTATCAATTCAGCTTAAATAGCGATGATTTGAGCCGAATGCTGATCTTGAGTTTGGGATTTTTGAGCTATTACGCCATTTTTGCTGCCTTATCGATGGCGGTATCAGCCGCGTTGCCGAGTAGTCGCGCGGTATTGTTTAGTCTGGTGGCGTTTTGGCTGGCCAGCGTTTTAGTCGCGCCACGCATGGGTGCCGCGATTGCCGAAAGCTTGCAACCCAGCCCTGAAGCCAGCCAGTTTTGGCAAGCGATACACCATGATATTCAAAATGGCTTGGATAACGACGGTAACGCCAAAGCCCGTGAAGCCGCCTTCAAACAACAAGTGTTGCAGCAATACGGCGTACAACGTCCCGAGGATTTACCTTTGGGCTATACCGCTTTGTTAAGGCATTTTAATGACGAATACGCCAGCAAAGTCCACGACTTACACTTTGCCCAATTGCGTGACCGCTTCCAGCAACAACAAGCGTTAAGCCATTTAGCCTCTTGTTTAGGCCCGACGATTGCCATGCGCTCATTATCAATGACTTTGACTGGTATGGATTTACGCCATCAATACCATTTTGATGATGCCGCTGAACAGTATCGTCGATACTTTATCGGTTTAACGGATGATTGGGACCGACAACGTAGCCAAGGCACCCAACGTAATGCCGAAGCCGATAATTTAGATTGGCATAGCGTCGAAGCGTTTAACTACACCCCGCCCAACTGGCAATTTGCGCTAACGACGGCTTGGCTGGATTTAACGGTTTTAGCGGTTTGGTTGGCTATTGCGTTAAGTGTATTAATCTTGGCGGCTCGGAGATTAAAGCCATGAAACAGTTATTAAAAGTCGAAAGCCTGCGTTTTTTACGCAATCCATTAAATCGTTGGGTGTTAGCGGTATTTTTGGTTTTATTAACCAGCTCGGCGATTTGGGCCGGACTATCTGCCAGCGAATGTCGGCAACGTAGTTATCAGCATCAACAACAATGGCAAAGCAACCTCGAAAAATTACAAAATCCAGCGAATCATTCCGCCTCTATTCCCGAACCTTGGGCTGATTTACCGGCATTAGGCGGCTTGGCATTAAGTGTGCGGCAGTTTGATTTGCTCAATCCTGAGATTCGGATTTTGACCCGTAGCCGATACAACGATGGCCGCAATAGTGATGGTTTATTTAATCCCTTATTACGCGAATTAGGGTTGCCAGATTTTGCGACGGTCTTGATTTTGTTACTGCCATTAACCTTGATTGGCCTAAGTTATGGATTGGTTCAAGAAGATCGTGAACGCGGCAGTTGGCGTTTGGTTTGTGCGCAAATGGCTAAGCCGTGGCGCTTGGTGTTTGTGGCTTTAGCGATTCGCTGGCTGGCGGTGGTTTTATTAGCTGGCTTTGCTTCTTTGCTGGCGTTTGGCTTGGATTCGGGTAGTGATGTAATTAGCCTGCTAGATTGGTTGGCAATACTCACCAGTTTTTCATTGGTGTGGCTGGCTTTAATTGGGTTAGTGATTTTATTGCCCATTTCGTCAGCAGCGGCCGGTTTAGGGATGTTGGCGATTTGGTTAATCACGACTTTTGCGATTCCTGCTGGCTTAAGCTGGACAGCTAATCTGCAACAGCCGATGCCATCACGATTAACGGCGATTGTTGCCGGTCGTAGTATTGATGCCGAGGTCAATCAACAACGCCAAACCTTGTTACTCGACTGGTATCAACAACACCCTGAAATCAAAATGCCCACCGATTGGTCAAGCGTTCCTAGACAAATAATGGGCTTACCGGCTAATCAACACCAAGACCAAAAAATCAGACCTTTGCAACGTCAATTTGATGCGGTCAGACAAGCGCAATTTGAATTTATGCAGCGCTACGGCTTTTTATCACCGGCCTTAAGCGTGGTGTTAAGCGCCGACCAACTCGCGGGAATTGATGCACCGCGCTATGCCGGATTTATTGATTTGGTGAATCAGTTTGAAGATCAATGGCGCGAGTATGTTGTCCCGCATTTAATGGCCGGGGATCAATTAAGCCCCGCCGATTATCAAGCCATGCCGAGTTTTAATCCGCAGAGTTTGACAGCGACTGCTAATAGTGTGAGCTTAATAAAACTATTCACGCTTGCCTTGCTGGGCTTTGGCTTAATGGTTTGTTTACGCAAGCAACTAGCTAGGCCTTAGTGAAATTTCGGCCAGTGTCAGCCAATCGCTGTGCTGGCCGAAACAGTATCAATCTGCTACGCCTAACCATCTACATCAACAATCCTTCGCCAATCGCCACAAAATTATCAGCAGCTTTAATCAACGCTGGCGCGGTTAAACCGCGAACACCATAGACTTCAGTCATCACCGCATAACGACTACTGACTTTTTCTAATAGCAGGTCAAAATCGCCATCACCGGATAGCAATATCACCCGATCGACTTGCGGGGCATATTCGATCACATCCAAAGTAATGCCGACATCCCAATCGCCCTTACGAGAGCCATCACTGCGTTGGATATAGGGTTTTAGTTTGACAGTAAAGCCAATGTTTTTGAGGATTTGTTGAAAACCTTGTTGCTTGCTGTCACCACGGTCGGTGGCGTAAGCAAAAGCGGCGATGACTTGTTTGCCTTGGGTGGCTTGTTGCCAAAAGGCGTTATAGTTGAAGTGTTTTTGGTAGCGATCGCGAGTGGTGTAGTAGATATTCTGTACATCCACAAAAATCGCTACCTTTTCCATGCTGATTAGTTCAGGAATGAACAGCAGTAATCACTTGGGGTTGTGACTTTCATGGTGAAGCTGGCGTTGCCATCGACATTAAAAGACTCACCACCTTTGATGGTTTGCCATTCGCTGCTACCGGGTAATAACACCTCTAATTCGCCAGCTAAAATTTCCATGATTTCTGGTGCGCCGGTGTTGAAGGTGTATTCGCCAATTTGCATAAAGCCTAGGGTTTTGCTACTGCCATCTGCGAAACGAATGGTGCGACTGGTGACTTTGCCGTCGAAGTAAACATTGGCTTGTTTGACGATGGTGACGTTATTAAATTCTGACATGGTGCAATTCTTGTATGTAAAAAAGAGCGGGCATCATAGCAGATAGCACCGTTTACGAATAACAAAAAGCCTCGGCGCGGTAGGTTTGTCGTGATGACTGAGAATGAGTTGATGACTAAATTGCTGGGGGTCTAGTCGCTGACACCAGGTCGCCAATTGTTGAGTTTCATCGTCGCCACCAACATGTCCGGGATAGGCCATTACTGTCAAGACCCCCTGCTCAGCTAATAACTGACAGGCTGCATTCAAGGCTGTTAAGGTGCTGGTGGCTTGAGTAATCAGGGTTTTATCGGCACCCGGCAAATAACCGAGATTAAACATGATCGCTTGGATGTTGCCGTGCCATTGCTGGGGAATCAGAGTCAACATTTCGGCATGGCTGGTTTGAAACAGCGTGACGGCAGTTTGAATGTGCTGGTTTTTCAAGCGTTCGCGGCTGTTGCTTAAAGCGGTTTCTTGAATATCAAAGCCAAATAGCTGCCCAGTTACGCCTATGGTTTGCGCTAAGAACAAGGCATCGTGACCATTGCCCAGCGTGGCATCAATCGCCGCATCACCGACTTTTAGGTGTTCGATGATGAATTGATGAGCGGTTTCAGCGAGGGAAATGCGTGTCATAGTAACGTCCAATATCACAACCAAGCGGCAATGGCTGTTGTTGCTGTAAATAGTTGATGAATTGCTGGGCATACCAAGGAATCGCCAAGCTGCCTTTAGCACCAAAGCCATTGAAAATATGTAGCTGCCGATACTTTGGATGGCTACCAATCAATGGTTGCTTATCTAAAGTGGTCGGGCGTATGCCTGCTTGATGAGCCATGATTTGTATGTTGGCTAGGTTTGGACAAACGATTTTTAGGCTGTTGAGTAAAGTTTGTTTAGCCGCTTGAGTGGCTAAATTATCCAATTGCTTAGTTTCAAAACTGGCGCCGGTTTTAAACCGCCCAGCCCCTAACGGCAGTAACCAATGACCGTAATTGATAATTTGTTTAGGGCAGTTTTCAGCTACTTGGCAAGTCAAAATTTCGCCTTTGGCGGGTTGAAACGGTAGCTGTCCAAACCAAGGATTAAATCGGGCTTGGTGACCTTCGCAAAACACGATTTGTTTGGGGCAGAGATCTTGCCATTGCAAATCCGGTTCTAACTGTAAGTCCTGATAGGTAAAGTTGCTACATCGATAGCTGTTAGTCGCTTGCAAATAACCTTTTATGGCCGCTAGTAAAGCGTGAGTTTTTAGGTAGCCAGTTTGCTGTTGTTGCAATAAACCAAACTCGGCGTTAATTTGCTGACAACTGACAAAACCGGATTTTAAATAGGCTTGATAAGCACTTTGAGTTTGGCGTTGTTGAGCATAATCGCGTTGCTGTAAGCTGTTTAATACCCGCAGCATCGGCAATTCGATTAAAAAGGGTTGTTGAAATTGCTGCTGAAGTTGCTGGTAAAGCTGTTTGGCGGCAGGTAAACAATCCTCGACTTCAGAACTTTTCAACAAGCGGCAACCAGTGATGGGATTAATCAAACCCGCCGCCACTTGCGAGGCATTTTCAACGCCATCATCGACCACCATCACCCGATAGCCGTGTTGTATCAGTCGCCAAGCCAGCAAACTGCCAGCCAAGCCTTGCCCAATAATTAATACATCAATCGGCATTGCACCTATTTGGCTTGTAAAGCCTGACCTTGAAACACAATTCCCGCCCAACCATCACGAATAAAATTTCTGATGTTTTGATGGTCGTTGCCATCTGGATTTTCTAAGACATCTTTGCGATAAAAATCACCGAACAGGCTTAATGTCTGTTCGGTTGACAAATCGTGTAATTGGGCAAAGGCAAAAATTTTGCAGGAGCCTTCGTTACGTCCAGCTTCGTTGAGCACTGGCTCGGTTAGGCCATTGCTGAAAGTGGTCGGCTGGTAGTCGTAATGTTGGGTGATGACATCGATAGTTTCTTTAAAATCGACGGCTTGGTTATTTTTAACGCGGGTTAGAAAATCGTTTAGGCTCATTATTTAACTCCAAAATTGATGTAAATATTTATAACTGCTGCAAAGTGCTCAAAAACTTGTCAGGCTCTTGATAACCAATCACCCGATTAGCGGTCTTCTCCTGGCCATCGACACCATAAAACATAATCCCCGGCGGACCGACTAGGTTAAAGCGTTTTAGCAAGGCTTTATCGTCGTCGTTGTTTTCAGTGACATCGGCTTGCAGTAACAAGTATCCAGATAATTGTTGCTGAACTTTGGCGTCGGTAAAGGTATAAGCTTCTAGCTCTTTACAGGAAACACACCACTCGGCGTAAAAATCCAACATCACCGGCTGTTGTTTAGCGGCTGCTTGTTGCAATAAGCGATCTAATTCGGCAACCGTTTTTACGCGTTGAAAAGCTAAATGGGTTTTACTTTCCGCTTTAGCACTCGCCAAACCTTGCAAGGGTTGTAAGACGTTACTGTTACCGGCGCTCAGGCCAATTAATTGCAACACGCCCAAAATCAATAAAATTAAGCCCAAACCTTTCCATAATTTCTTCCAACCAGAAGCTGGATTCGGTAACGGCTCAATCGCACCCAAATAAATCGATGGAATAATCAGCAACATCGCCGACAACAACATAGTCACACTGGCGGGCAAAATCCGCGATAGCATCCATACCGCCACCACCAACATAATCACACCAAACACGGCTTTAGTGGTGTTTAACCAAGCGCCCGCTTTAGGTAATAATTTTCCAGCAGAGGCGCCCAATAACAACAAAGGCAGCCCCATCCCCAATGCCATCACAAATAAAGCCGAGCCGCCCAACACCACATCACCAGTTTGACCAATATAGATTAAAGCCGCCGCTAATGGCGCAGCGACGCAAGGCCCAACGATTAACGATGACAATGCCCCCATAATCGCAGCACCTAAATAAGAGCCATCGCGGTGAGCATCACTAGAATCATGCACGCGGCTTTGTAGCGACTTGGGAAGTTCTAAATTGTAAAAACCAAACATTGATAGCGATAACAGTACAAATAAACCGCTGAAAGTGGCAATCACCCAAGGCTCTTGGAAGGTAGCTTGTAGATTACTGCCAAACAAGGCGGCTAAAACCCCAAATGCGGTGTACATCAATGCCGAGGCTAAAACATAACTCAGTGACAACAAAAACGATTTTCGGGTGCTAATGTTGTGGCCTTGACCGACGATAATCCCTGACAAAATCGGAATCATTGGAAAGATGCAAGGGGTTAACGATAACAAAACCCCAAAGCCAAAAAAGCTTAATAAGGTCAAAGCCAAGCTGTCTTGTTTTAGGGAATTAACGATTTGGTCTTGTTCCGAAACGGCTGGCGTTGTCACCGGTTGTTGGATTTGTGTGCTCGCTACCGGCAAATCCAAATTAATGCTGGTTTGCATCGGTGGATAGCAGACACCGCGATCAGCGCAACCTTGGAATTTAGCAGTGATAGTGACCGTTTCGGCTTGAAGACTAGTCCGCTGTAGCGGCACATCAATGCCAATTTCTTGGCGATAAATTTCGACTTGGCCAAACTCGGGATCGTTATGCGGCTCACCTTTTGGCAAGTTATAAGCAGCTAATTGGGTTCGATTTTTGGAATCCAGCGTTAAATTCAGTTTGTGTTTGTAAAGATAATAACCCTCAGCGGCAATCCAACTGAGATGCACAGTATTAGCATCTTTAACACTGGCAAAAAATTGGAAAGCCTGTTCGGGCTTTAATAATTCACCGCCCAGTAAACCAGCGCCCAAACCTTTAACGCCTTGCAGCAATTGTTTAAAACTATTATCCGCTTGAGCAGCAGGCAAATTGACTTCAAACACGGCTTTTTGCGGCGGATAACAAACGCCGTCATCCGCACAGCCTTGATACTTAATCTGTAACTTGACTGGATTTTGCCCAGTTTTGTTGATTAACGGCACCGGAAATTTTAATAAACCACCGCGATACACCACCACATCACCAAACACTTGATCGTGATCAATCACCCCTTCCGGTAATGGAGCTTGACCTAATTCAACCCCTTCAGTTTGCGATTGAAACTTAAATTTATCGCGATAGAGATGATAGCCTTGGGCGATCTCGAAACTTAAATCCACCGAATCCGCGACGCTGGCAGCGGCACTGACTTTAAAAGCTTGTTCGGGCGGTAAAAAGGTTCGTTGTTCGGCCAGCGAGCTTTGTACAAACAGGCTGAGTAAGCCTAAAAAGATTAATCGGTACGCAAACATGAATTGATCCATTTAAGGTATTCGGCGCTGCCCTGTTCAATGGCGACAGCAATAATTTCTGGGAGTTGGTACGGGTGTATTGCCTTAATCGCGGCTTCGATGGCGGCAAACTGCTGTTGTTGACTTTTAATTATCAGTAAATGTTCCTGCGCGATTTCAATTTCGCCTTGCCATTGATAAACCGATGTCAGGCTTGGCAAGATATTGACACAAGCGGCTAATTGTTCAGAAACCAAATGTTTAGCGATAGTTTCGGCGCTATGTTGATTGGGACAAGTGCAAAGAATTAACTGATACATGGCGATATTATCCTGTAAATTCGGTGAAGATGCTTTAGTATTGCCAGCCTTGTTATTTTGCCGAGCTAAACCATGAAAGCCATCCAAATCTTATTTGCATTTTTTCTAATCGTACCGTTTATCGAAATTACTGTGCTAATGCAGGTCGGTAGCATCATTGGCGTATTTCCAACCATTTTTATGGTGGTATTTACTGCGGCATTAGGGGCGTGGATGTTGCGTCGTCAAGGTTTCGCGACTTGGCAGCGTTTTCAAAGCAATCTGCAACAAGGCCAGATTCCGGCTTATGAAATGATTGAAGGGCCGATTTTATTGGTGGGCGGCGCGTTATTGTTAACACCGGGATTTTTTACCGATATTTTAGGTTTTGCCTGTTTGATTCCCTCATTACGCCGCAAAATTGCTCAATACTTGATTGAACATCATTTATTAGTCGCGCAAAGCGGTGAAATTTTTAAGCAGCGCTCATCATTTAGTAATAGCGCGATTGAAGGTGAATTTAAGAAAGAAGATTGATTTAGAAACCGTTCGTCTTGCTTGAAGACGAACGGTTAAAGCTTGAATTAGTGTTTATTGACCATCAGCATCAGCGGCAACATCAGCCACTTCTGCGGTGTGATCTTGATCCAAAGTGTTTTTGTTGAAACCTGAATACGCTGGGCACCAGCCAAAATAAGAGGTTGCGACCAATACCAAACCAACCAGCAACATCAATACACTGGCAGTAAACAATGACACTGATAACAACACAATCCCTGAATATAGACGCACTTTTTTATCTTTTTCGCCAAGATTGTGCTCAAATTTAACCAAACGTTTATAATCAAAACTCATATCCCATTCCTCTCTTAGTTGTGTTTTTTATACTTAGGTCGCAAAGCTTCACCCTAAAGGCCAGCAAATATACACAGCTGATTAAATTCTGCCAATAAAAAATGGATGTTTCTTCTATTATCAGTCCGCTAAACGATGCCCAACGTTTAGCTGTTTCCGCACCAATGCAAGCGATGTTGGTGTTAGCCGGTGCCGGTAGCGGCAAAACGCGGGTTTTAGTTCACCGCATTGCTTGGCATCTGAAAATTAATCATATTGCCCCACACAATATCTTGGCGGTGACCTTTACCAACAAAGCCGCCAGTGAAATGCGTCAGCGAGTTGAAGAGCTATTAAATATCTCCGCACGCTCGATGTGGATCGGTACGTTTCATGGCTTGGCCCATCGTTTATTAAGACAACACGCCAAACAAGCCAAGCTACCCGAAACCTTTCAAGTGATGGATAGCGATGATCAATTGCGGATCATCAAGCGTCTGCTAAAAAGCCTGAATATTGATGACACTAAATGGCCACCGAAACAGGTACAAGGCTTCATCAACGGTCAAAAAGAAGAAGGCATACGCGCTCGGCACATGAGCGATAACGGCGATTTTTACTATCGGCAAATGTGGCAAGTTTATAAAGCCTACGAAGAGCTTTGCGACCGTTCCGGCCTAGTGGATTTTGCTGAACTACTACTCCGCGCTCACGAACTGCTACGCGACAACGAAGATTTATTGAGCTTTTACCGCGAGCGCTTCCAGCAAGTCCATGTTGATGAATTTCAAGACACCAACACCATTCAATACGCTTGGCTACGTTTGCTCACCGAAGGCAATAATAATTTGTTTGTGGTCGGTGATGATGATCAGTCGATTTACGGCTGGCGTGGCGCGAAAATCGAAAACATTTTCAACTTCCAAAAGCATTATCCCGAGCATCAAGTGGTACGTTTAGAACAAAACTATCGCTCCAGCGGCCATATTCTCAAAGCCGCCAATCATCTGATTGCTCACAATGACAGCCGTATGGGTAAAGAATTGTGGACCGATGCCGGCGATGGCTTACCTTTGTCGCTTTATGCGGCGTTTAACGAACAAGACGAAGCCTATTTTGTAGTGGAAAAAATTCGTCAATGGGTGAAAGACGACGGTTTGCGGAGTGATGTGGCGATTTTGTATCGCTCCAATGCCCAATCACGGCAATTTGAAGAACGCTTGATGACGACCGGCACGCCGTATCGTGTCTACGGTGGTTTGCGATTTTTCGAGCGGATGGAAATCAAAAACGCCCTCGCCTATTTACGTTTATCGGCTAATCCACACGACGACGCTTCGTTTGAACGCATCGTCAACACGCCAACGCGCGGCATTGGCGCTAAAACCTTGGACGATATGCGCATTCTGGCCCGTGACAATGCGGTTTCACTTTGGCAAGCATCGCTAACCCTGTTACAAGAAAATCGACTGCCACCCCGAGCCTCCAGCGCTTTGCAAGCATTTTTAAACTTAATCAACAAACTCAGCCAAGAAACTGCCAACCACCAAGCACTGTTTGAAAGCGTCAAATATGTGATTGAAGCCAGTGGCTTGATTGAACTGTACAAAAAAGAAAAACAAGACAAAGGCGAAACTCGGGTTGAAAACTTGGAAGAGTTAGTCAACGCTGCCAAGCTGTTTGATTACGACAGTAACAACCCCGAAAACCTCAGCGAACTGGATTTATTCCTGACTCATGCCGCCTTGGAAGCCGGTGAAATGCAAGGCGACGCTGACGAAGATTGTGTCCAATTAATGACTTTACATTCGGCCAAAGGCTTGGAATTTAAAGTAGTGTTTATGGTCGGTGTTGAAGAAGGTTTATTCCCTTCACAACAATCCTTCGAAGACCCAGGCCGCTTACAAGAAGAACGGCGTTTATGCTACGTCGGCATAACCCGCGCCATGCAGCAGTTATACATCAGCTATGCCGAATCGCGACGTTTATACGGCAAAGACAACTACCCGCGCCCATCACGGTTTATCAAAGAAATACCGCCTGAAGCAATTCAAGAAATCCGCATCCGCGCCAACGTCACTCGCCCCGTTGCCAGCACCCCAAGTTTTAACAGCGGTCCAGTGTCCAACAGCCGTTATAAACTAGGCCAAGCGGTACGCCATGAAAAATTTGGTGATGGCGTGGTGCTACAAACTGAAGGCGAAGGCGCGCAAGAACGGGTGCAAATTAATTTTCGCAATGCCGGGATTAAATGGTTGATGTTGGCGTATGCGAAATTGGATTTGATTTAAGCTGTTGCTGGACGTTGGCGCGGCAGATAGCAGAAAAGAGTCAGTTTAAAAATGGTTGGGTAACGTGTCAGTTTAATTGCAACATTTCTTTGGCATGTGCCAAGGTATTTTCAGTAATCGTCACCCCACCTAACATCCTTGCCACTTCATTGATTCGTTGCTCATCGCTTAACCGCGTTACAGTAGAGGAAGTCACCGCCGCTTGCTGATTTTTGGCAACAAATAAATGTTGATGCGCTTGTGAAGCGACTTGTGGTAAATGCGTGACACACAAAACCTGACGGCTTTCACTTAAACGTCGCAATTTTTGCCCGACAATTTCGGCAATCCCGCCACCAATCCCCGAATCAACTTCGTCGAAAATCATGGTTGGCGTGGTTTTATCGCAGCTGGTGGTGACTTGAATCGCCAAGCTAATCCGTGATAATTCACCACCCGATGCCACTTTTGATAGCGGTTTTGCTGGTAAACCGGGGTTGGTGCTAACTAAAAACTCAATCGTATCATTGCCGTTGCGTTGCGGCTCGACTGAGGGATGGTCTTTAATCACCACAATAAATTCACCGTGCGGCATGCCCAATTCTTTAATAGTGTCGGAAATTCGCTGTTGTAACTCGGCTCCGGCACGTTGACGGCTGACGGTTAATTGCTCGGCGCGGCTTTGGTATTGTTTTAATAAACGCTGGCAATCGGCATTCAAGCTTTCAATCCGTTCACTGCTGTGGGTGATGTTGTCGAGTTGTTGAGCGAGTTGGGTGGCGAGTTCTGGCAATTGTTCGGCATTGACTTTGTGCTTACGACTGAGGTTTTGAATCACGCCAATTTGGTTTTCCAACCATTGCATTTGTTGGGGATCGGCTTCTTGGCTGTCCAAAAAGCGCCGTAATTGTTGAGCCGCTTCGCTAATTTGAATATCGGCATCAGCCAATAGTTCGACGATGCTGTTCAACTCTGGCGCATAACTGGCTAATTCGCTAATTGCATGACTGCAATGCCCCAACATTTCAGCAACTGATTGCTGGTCGTTATCATACAGAATGTCGAGTTGTTGCTGACCAACGCTGAGGATTTTGCCCAAATTAGCCAATTTATGATGCTCATTCGCCAAGGCAAGATAATCAAAATTCTCTAAATCCAGCTGTTGTAATTCATCGAGCTGATAACGTAGCAAATCTTCACGCTCGACTTGATCAGTACTGTCTTTTAATAGCTGTTTCAAAGTCTTATTAGCCAATTTCCAATCATTAAAACTTTGGTTAACTTCATCCAACAAGGCTTTGTGGGCAGCAAAATCATCCAGTAAATTGCGTTGCTCATCGGCATCCAGCAAAGTTAAATGGGCGTGCTGACCGTGAATTTCGACTAATAAACGGCGGAAACTTGGCAGGGTTTGCAGATTAACAGGGCGATTATTGATATAAGCTTTGGAGCGGCCATCATCGCTAACGGTGCGGCGAATCAAGCATTGATTGTCATCATCTAATTCATGATCGAGTAGCCATTGTTTAGCTAACGGCTCATCCGCTAAATCAAATTCGACAATAATTTCTGCGCGTTTGCAGTTGGGGCGAACGTAGCCTGAATCAGCTCTATCACCCAGCGCCAAACCCAGCGCGGTTAATAAAATAGACTTACCCGCGCCGGTTTCGCCAGTTAACACCGTCATACCAGGCTCCAGCTCTAAATCCAATGAGTCTACAACCGCTAAATCGATAATATTTAAGTTAATCAGCATGTCATCAGGCGGGATTACCGCCACTCCAGTTGAGTTTGCTTCTAAGAATATGGAAAAAATCGTGGTCTTCAGGATGCAAGATAGTGATGGCTTTATCGGCTTTTTTAATCACAATCTGGTCGCTACAGCGCACATCGGGAATTTCCAAATGATCGCAAGTAACTTGGGCGTTGATTTGCTTGGTGTGACTAAAGCGAATTTCGATTTCGACATTATCATCAATCACGATTGGTCGATTCGATAAGGTATGCGGATTAAGCGGCACTAACACCAAGGCGTGTAAACCCGGATGCAAAATCGGCCCACCAGCCGATAAGGAATAGGCGGTTGAACCGGTCGGGGTAGCAACGATTAAACCGTCCGAACGCTGGGTATTGAGATAAACACCATCAATGCTGGTGACGATCTCAATCATGCTCGGCGTCACCCAACGATGTACGACTACTTCATTAACCGCGGTTTGTTGATGGATGACTTGATTATCACGAATAATCTGGGTGATTAATAAATGCCGTTGTTCGGTTTTGTAACAACCGGTCAAAATCGCTTCTAATCGGCTTAATAGTTGTTCCGGTGAAATATCCACTAAAAAACCCAAACGACCTAAATTGACACCTAATATCGGCACATCATAATCAGCCGCTGCGCGCGAGGCGCTGAGAAATGTACCATCACCACCGACGGCGATAATTAAATCACTCTGTTGCGCTAAGACTTCGATACAAGCAGTTTCAACATTGGCTTGATTAACAAAACCAACACTTTCAGAATCAACTACCACTGTATGCCCTC
The DNA here is from genome assembly GCA_046090005.1 of Methylomonas sp. Classification (GTDB taxonomy): domain Bacteria; phylum Pseudomonadota; class Gammaproteobacteria; order Methylococcales; family Methylomonadaceae; genus Methylomonas. The sequence goes on from JBJSYX010000179.1 coordinate 13,937, forward strand.
GAGTTTGTAAATAAGCATAAAGTTGATTCAAGGTGTCGGCGATGCCGGGATCACCGATTTTGCCGATAACGCCAATCCGTTGAAATAATGTGGACATAATGAAGTCGATTAAGTTGATTGGCTTCGATTATACAAATAATTGCTCATCCTGAAAGACAAGTCACAAAACTGGTTTTATTGACAAGGCGGATTTCAGCTGATAATTTTTATTGGCACTCAAGCATTTAGAGTGCTAATTACTTTCATCAGGTGTCGGCTGTGATTAAAAATCAGGATTTAAACGAACGTTCACTGTATCTACTTAAGTCGTTAGTCGAACGCTATATTCATGATGGCCAGCCGGTTGGCTCGCGTGCACTCTCCAAAGATCCGCAACTGAACTTAAGCCCTGCCAGCATTCGCAATGTAATGGCCGATTTGGAAGACATGGGGCTGATTCATTCACCGCATACCTCGGCAGGTCGGGTGCCGACGGTCAGCGGTTATCGTTTATTTGTTGATAGCTTATTGACGGTTAAGCCGTTGGTTTCCAGTGAGCTCAATCAAATGCAAACCAGCTTGCTATCTGATAACGAAAAAACCAGCGATGTTTTAACCAAAGCCTCACACCTACTCTCTGAAATGACGCAAATGGCCGGTGTTTTCACCCTGCCCCGCCGCGAATCGGTGAGTTTGCAACATATCGAATTTTTGCCGATGTCAAATAATCGGGTATTGGTGATTTTTGTCACTAACG
>JBJSYX010000180.1:0-6176 GCA_046090005.1 Methylomonas sp.
CCGCTTGTTTTCGGGCTACTTTTACCGGTATTTCGCTAATATCACCGCTGAATCTAATTCGGTAAACTGTTGTGCTGTAATTGATTTTTTTGATGCTGGCGGTTTTTTCTATCAGCGAGGTTCTAAACCCCAAGCTATCGCACAAAAATTTAATTTGTTGTGCTAATGCCAAATTTTTCTGGGTTATTTCATACATTTTGTACTTGGCGGCGTAATGGCCGTCGCTATCAACTAAGCCGGCTAATAATTGCAAGCGATTGAGTCGCGAGTTGTTTAAAAACAATGCCGGAATGTGCTTGTTGTTTAGCAAATTCAGTGAACGAAGTAGTTTTTGTAGTGAAAATGTATTTTGGTGATTACCGCGTTGTTGTGAGCTGATGCTATATAGTGGGCATTTTTGATTGCCCTCGGTATCTTTTGCTGTTTTTTCGGTTAGGTGTAAGTTGAGTTGCTTTGCATAGTCACCCAGATAATCAATCACTTCACTGTCTGTGGTAGCAATATCGACAGTAGCGCTAACGCCATCACCTAACCATAGACCTAAAAAGTAAGGGTCAATCGGTAAAGGTTGTTCGGCAAATTCAACCGCGACCTTATAACCTTTGTAATTCGAGCGAAATTTGCTTGAAGCGGCTAAATAATCGGTTAATGGCAAATTGAGTACATCGCCATTACGATGTTTGCCTTCATTACGGCTACGTTTCAACGACAAGATGTGTGATGCATTGACTCGATAATCAATAGCCTTGTTTTGGCGTACCCAATACATGGCTTCCTGGCCTCTGGCAAGCGATAACACTCGTCTAGGGGTCGAGTCGTCGCCCATTAGCAAGTCGCCAACCTGTATCTCTTCTACGGCTTTTAATTCACCGGAGTACATTAAAATCCGCGTGCCTTTACCAAAACATTTACCCATCGAAGGCCTACCAGCAACGATAATCAAATCCGAGGGTTGTAAACCGGAAGTTTTCTCATCCAAATCGGTAAAACCGGTACTGGCACCAGTAATATCGCCATCTTGTTCGTAAAGGGTTTCGATTTTATCGACTGCTTTAGCGAGTAAGTTTTTGATTGAATTAAAACCACCTTGACCGCGTTGGCGTTGCTCGGCGATTTTGAACACATTGCGTTCGGCATTTTCTAATAATTCAGCGGTTTCTCTGCCCTCGGTGCTGAATGCTGAGTCTGAAATTTCGGTGCCAACATGAATGAGTTGCCGTAATACTGAGCGGTCGCGAACGATGTTAGCGTAAGCAACAATGTTGGCAGCGGAGGGGGTGTCTTTGACTAACGTGCCTAGATAGGCCAAGCCACCGACGTTTTGCAGTTCGTCATTGGCTTCTAATGCCTCAGACAAGGTAACGACATCGAAAGGGTCTTGTTTTTCGGCTAATTGGGCGATGGCGCTGAAAATTAGGCGGTGATCGCGGCGATAAAAATCGGCTTCGGTAATTTTGTCGGCTACCGAGTCCCAAGTTTGATTGTCTAACATCAATCCACCTAACACCGATTGTTCGGCTTGAATTGAGTGGGGCGGAACTTTTAAGGATTCGACAGCGTGATCGGGGGCGTAATAATAGTCTTCAGACATGAATGGCAAATTGCGGCAGTGGCTTAAGCGTTTATTATACTGACAAAGTGATTATTAAATGCGGTGCCCATTATTTCGTAAGTCTTGTTTGATGATTGGCCGCTATTTGGTAGAAAAATGGAATGCTGAGCGACCAATAAATCGTTGTCAAAAAAAGAATGAAAAGCGCCATACGATAGGGGTGAAGCAGTTGGCTAATGTGTTTTTATTGTGCGACCGTCACAAACGACAACTTACCAATCCCAGAACGCTGGGCGCTGGCCATGACTTTGGCAACCGAATCAAACACGGCCGCTTTGTCCGCTTGCAGCTGAATACTGATTTCAGGGTCTTTTTCCTGCAGGGCTTTTAATTCCGCTTCCAGGCTTTCAAGTGGCACAGCCTTGTCATCCAGCATGGCTTCACCGCTGGCAGTGACCGCCAGAATCGCCACATGCTTGTCCGGTGTCGGTTCAGTTTGTTCAGTTTTGGGCAGTTTGACTTTCACGGCCTGTGTCATTAAGGGTGCGGTGACGATGAACACAATCAGCAACACCAGCATCACATCCACCAAGGGTGTGACGTTGATTTCACTCAATTCGCCACCGTCTTCCTCATTAGGCAGTTGCATGGACATGCTGACCCTCCAAAGCCCGGTGCGACAGATCGCTTTCAATACAAGCGCGTAAAAAATCAGTGGAAAAATGCTCAAGACCGGCCAGTAACTGACGGTTTTGGCGCAGGAAGAAGTTGTAGGCAATCACCGCCGGAATGGCAACTGCAAGACCGACTGCCGTTGCAATCAACGCTTCACCAATCGGACCTGCTACCACTTCCAAACTGGCATTGCCCTGGGCACTGATGTCTTTTAAGGCATGCATAATGCCCCAGACGGTCCCGAACAAACCGATGAACGGCGCGGTGGTACCAATACTGGCCAGCCAGCCCAGTCCGGTATCGAGTTTGGCTTTTTCTTTTTGTAATTGCTGACGCAAACTGCGCTCAATCAGTTCGTGCCAGGCAGCGGTGTATTCCAGATTGATCACGGGTTTACTCACTGCACGTTGATAAGTGGTGCTACCGACCGACCACAGCCGGCCCACCGAAGTAGCCAGATTGTCTTGGCTAAGACCGGTGTCGTTGTGATTCACCGTCAGCAAAGCCCGTGCATCAAGCTGTTTTAACAAGGGCTGATTACGGTAGCGATACCAGAGGATTTCACCGGCTTTCAAAATAATCAAACTCCAGGTTAATACGGAACAACAGGCCAGAGCGCATAAAGTACCGTCTACGATCGCGGTTTCTGAAAAATTCAAAGTAATCTCCTTAAATACAGGGTGGTGGTTATGATTGATCGGGAATAAGCCGTGGCTGTGTTAAGTCCTTGTTACCCCGGTTCATCCTGATCCGGGGGCTGAACATCCTTGTCAGACGGGTTAAGGTAGGAGCCAAAACCAGTTAACGGTGCAAGCGTTAATTCAGTTCAAACTGAATGGGTACGGTTGCCCAGCTGGCTTCGGCTACATCGCCGCGTTTGGCCGGGACAAACTTCCATTTTCGAACCGCTTCAAGTGCGGATTCGTCTAAAACTTCATGGCCACTGGAGCGTTGCAGATTGACCTGCAAGGCTTGACCATCGGCGCCAACATAGACGCGTAACAACACCAGTCCTTGCCATTGCCGCTGGCGAGCGGTCATTGGGTATACCGGTTTGGGGTTGTTCAGATAAGCTAGATTGCTGTCAGCCGGGATGTAAGTGTCATTCCTCGGTGCAGCTAAGGCGTTATGGTTCAGTGCCTGCGGCGCGGCAGCGGCTGGCGCTGCCGGTGGTGGCTGTTCCGGTTCGGCAGTCTTGCGTTCTTCAAGCTGTTTCACCAGGCGCTCAGAAACTTTGGCTTTAGGCTTGGGTTTTAGCTTGGGTTTGTCCGGTTTGTCCGGCACGATAGGCTTAGGCGGTTCGCTGGGAGCTATCGGCTGCTTAGTCAGCGGGGACGGCGGGGCTGACAGTTCCATCGCAATCATCGGCAACGGTGCCGCTGCCGAAAACGCGAGAGGCGCAGCCTGGGTGGTGAACCAAAGCCATACCAATCCATGCAGTAGCGCTGCGCACACCATCGAAGCACTCACTGAAACCGGGCGACGATAGGGTGCCTGGATTTTCAATACCGCATGGCTTAATAATCGGTCCAGTCGGTGCAGTAGCGGTGTTAAAGGCACAAGCAAGCGATTAAACATGACAGGATGCACCAGACTTACAGGGTTCTGGATGAATTGGATAATCCTGTCTCATTTTCTTTGAGCGCTGTATGGGAAACAGTAAAACTGTCAAACGCAGCTCGACGTTGAGTCGGTCCGGAAGCATTCGAATTGGCTAGGCGTTTTTCCAGTTGGTTGACTTGTTTGTTTAAGGTGTCAATTTTGACAATCGCTTGGTTCAATAGCTCATGCAGATAGTCAAAATGCACCTGAAAATAACGGGCTTGCGGAAACAGATCGTTGACAGCCCTGCTGTGAATGTCCAAAGCAGGTTTTGATTGGGTTTTCTTGCGCGTGGTGCGAACTTGCATGCGATGGTTTCCTTTTTATTGTTATGTTCGGGTGTTTTTTGAAGGATTTGTAGCAAAATCTAAATCGGTGTTGTCAAGCACTGTTTTCCGGCTAAATCCGTCCAGAATCGCATAGCCGACCGGGGTTAAAATCAGACTGGCGCTCATGCCCATCAATAGGCCGGCTGATAAGGACAAGGTCATTGGAATCAGGAATTGTGCTTGCGGACTGGTTTCCAGCAAGGTGGGCAGGAAACCGGCAAAGTTGGTCAGAAATGCCAGCAGGATGGCGCGAAAGCGTGAACGACAGGCATCGACAATCAAGCCTTCAACTGGCTGATCGTCATCGCCATGCTGACGAATGTAATCCAACAATACCAGACTGTCGTTAACCACCACGCCACTGGCAGCAATCATGCCGACCAGGGATTCCATTGACAGCGGCAAACCCAGAGCCCAATGCGCCAGGACTGCACCGCACCAGGCGACTGGAGCTGCCAGCAAAAAGATCAACGGTTTGGTATAGGAATTAAACGGCACGGCGATCAATGCATAAATTACCAGCAAGGCCATCAGCGTATTTTTGGCAAAACGCGCCAGCATGACTTCTTGTTCCTGGCGTTCCTGACCGAGGGTAACGGTCAAGCCGGGGAACGCCTGTTGCAGCGCTGGTAATTGGGTTTGCTCCAGTTGTTGATACAAGGCATTGGCATCGGCCTGTGTCGGATTTACCCTGGCCTGGACTTTTAATACGCGCTGCCGGTCTTCCCGCACCAGTCTTGAATAGCCCGGATTGAGTTGCAGATTCACTAATTCGCCCAGCGGCGCCGTGGAGCCATTGGGCAGGCGGATGGGGTGTTGTTTTAAGCTGTCCAATGATTGGCGCTCGCCCAGTGGATAGCGCACCAAGACTTTCACTTCGCTGCGCCCCCTTAAGAAACGGTGGACTTCATCACCGTAATAACCGTGATGGACTTGTTCGGCCAGCTGTTCTAGTCGCAAGCCTAAACGCTCGGCATTAGGCTTTAAGCTGAGTTTGATTTCCGGTTTGCCGGGTTCGCTGGAGTCAACCACATCGTAAACACCAGGCAAGGCGTGTAATTGTTGTTTCAGTTGCTCGGCGGCGGTTGGTAGTATTTCGCTATCGTTAGCCCCTAACAGCAATTCAATGTCATACGGCACATCGCCTTCTTTGTAGATAAAATCGACCTTACCGCGACCAATGTCGCCGATGCGTTCCCGCCATTGCCGGATAAATTCTTCTACTTTGATATGCTGCCGGCCCAATGCTGAAAATTCCAGCCAGATGCCGCCGCCATGTTCCCAGATGATGGTTTCCACCCCGACAATCACACTGTCTTTAGCAGCATATCGCTGATCCAGTTCGTCGCGTAATTTGAATAAGGCCTGTTCCACTTGAGTTGCCAGTGCCTTGGCTTCGCTATATGGCGCAGTTTGCGGTAACTGCATCGATACCCAAAAGCTGTCTTTGGTGACATCGGGATTGATCGATTGCCGGACCGTATCACTGCTTACCAAAGCGGCACAAAACAGCATTAAGCCCAGAAACAGCGATGCGGTGAGATAACGCCAGGCGATCGCAGTTTCCAGAAATGGCTGATAGCGCTGTTCGACAAACTGATCGAGACGCTGATTAATGCTCTGACGTAGCCGTTGTAGACGATTGAGTGATGTTACAGATTCAACATCACTGACCAGATGCGACGGCAAAATCAGCAAGGCCTCAATCAGTGAAAACACCAACGTCAAAATCATCACCAAGCAAATCGGCTTCATCATTTGTCCGCCCCAGCCGGGCAGAAACAAACCGGGCAGAAAGGCGACCAGCACGATCAACACCGATAAAATCACCGGCAAGGCTACGTCTTGCACACCCTGAATCGTCGCTTGCAGCGGGGAAAGTTTGCCTTCAACTTGATGGCCATGGACACTTTCACCAATGATGATGGCGTCATCGACTAAAATCCCCATCGCCAGCAAAAAGCCAAACAGCGACAGCATATTCAGCGAGACATCCAATGCCGGCATTAACCAGAAGG
>JBJSYX010000181.1:0-2204 GCA_046090005.1 Methylomonas sp.
CTTAACCGGTGCCGATTTAACTGACGCTGATTTTTCTCAAGCGCGGTTACACGATGCTAAATTTAGTAATGCAATACTGACTCGTACTAAATTTGATGGGGCAAAAAACTTGCCCGAACTTCATTAATTCACGGAGGAAAAAAATAATGTCATTCAGCCAACAACTGCTAAAACGTAAATCCGTTGCAGCACTGACCAAGGCCGAAAATGGCTTAAAACGCACTTTAACCGCTAAAGACCTGACTATTCTTGGTGTTGGTGCAATTATCGGTGCAGGGATTTTTGTTTTAACCGGTATCGCTGCTGCCAAATACGCAGGGCCAGCGATTGTGTTGTCGTTTGTATTGGCTGGCATAGCCTGCGCCTTGGCCGCGCTATGCTACAGCGAGTTGGCGGCGATGATTCCGGTGTCTGGCAGCGCCTACAGCTATGCTTACGCCACCATGGGCGAATTAATGGCTTGGATTATCGGCTGGGATTTAATTTTAGAATATGCGCTTGCTAGTAGTACTGTTGCCATTGGTTGGGCGGGCTATCTAAATAGTTTTCTCAATTCGATAGATGTCCATCTACCTAGCTATCTGACTACCGCCTATCTTGCTGATCCCGCCCAAGGCTTTATCAATTTACCAGCGGTAATCATTGTGTTGTTGCTGACAGCTTTATTAGTGGTGGGCATTCGGCAATCGGCGATTTTTAACTTTGTGATGGTGTTGATTAAATTGGCAGTGATTGTGGTGTTTATCATTGCGGGCGCTGGGCATATCCAAGCTGAAAACTGGTCAGATTTCACACCGTTTGGCTTTAGTGGTGTGCTGACGGGAGCGGGTGTGATTTTCTTTGCCTATATTGGCTTTGATGCCGTTTCGACTGCCGCCCAAGAAGCGATTAATCCGAAAAGAGATGTGCCAATCGGCATCATTGGCTCCTTAATTGTCTGTACTGTGCTTTATATTTTAGTGGCTGGTGTGTTGACGGGAGTGATTTCTTATACCGAATTAAACGTTGCCGCACCGATTGCTGTGGCGGTTGATCATATCGGTATGAGTTGGTTATCACCGATTATCAAATTAGCCGCAATTGCTGGCTTAACTTCGGTGATGTTGGTGTTACTAATGGGCCAAAGTCGAATTTTCTATGCCATGGCCAACGACCGATTGTTGCCGCCTTTATTCGCCAAAATTCACCCCCAATTTCAAACGCCGCATTTGTCAACCATTGTGGTGGGTATTGCAGTCGCTTTATTGGCCGGATTTATACCGATTGAGAAACTCGGTGAACTGGTCAGTATCGGTACTTTATTCGCCTTTGTCTTAGTCTGTGGCGGGGTTTTAGTGCTTCGCACCAGTCACCCAGAATTACCCAGACATTTCAAATGTCCCGCTGTGCCGATTGTACCGATTGCTGGGATTTTAGTTTGCCTAGGTTTAATGGCAGGTTTGCCGTTGGATACTTGGGGTCGTTTAGTCGTTTGGCTATTGATAGGCTTTGCGATTTATTTTGGTTATGGCATGAAACATAGCCAATTGCGATAAATTACTTAATTTGATTTTACTTACCGTTATAAACCGCTATGAATCACGAATCGGTTGCCAACCGTGTTGAAATTGTTGCTATGACTACCGGCATCCTCGCCGGTTTATCTGCTGTCGGAGCGGCATTTGCCGAGCCTGAAGGTTTGTTTGCGGTTGGCGTTTGGTTAGGTGTTGCCGATGAACCGCTAGTAGTTACTGCCGCGCCGTTGCTTGGTAATCTTGCAACGGTGATGGGTGTTATTTCCGGCTTTGCTTTTTTTTGGGCGAAGTGGCGGAAATGGCGGGCTAGTAAACTTTAAATAAGGCGCATCGGCGATGAACGATGCGCTTTAATTCTGGTTGTTTGACACTAAATTAATTTAACTAATGCAGCAACAAGTCCTATAGCCACTGCGATTAAGCCGCCCAATCTGATAATCAAACGTTGTTCCATGTCATGCATATCACGTTTTAAATCATTAATATCGTACTTTGTCGCTAATTCGGCTTCGCCTTGTGCTTCTTTAAAGGCATCGGAAATTGCCTCTGCTTGACTTTCTGGTACACCTGCAGCTTTAAGAGTGCGTACGAATTTATGTGTGTCGAATGTGATTGATGCCATGTTTCTTAACCTTGTCTTGTTTAATCGCCTAATGCCATTGCTAGGATAATACAGCATTGCAAGTTGTT
>JBJSYX010000182.1:0-3332 GCA_046090005.1 Methylomonas sp.
ATTGGGGCTTGTTTAATGTTGATAGACAGCCTAAGTTTCCAATGGAAGGCGATGTGTTAGCTAATCCTAGTTGGCAAAACTGGGCAACAGGCGCAGCCTTGTTCAGTATTATTTTAATGGCAGTGTTTTTGTTCACTCGTAAGAGTCTGAAATTAGCAGGAAAATTCTTTTTCGGGATTATTGCTAACTTAGCAGCCTCAGTGTTGTTCTGGTCAGCATCAATCGCCGCCGCCCAATATCAGACTGGGTTTTCGGTGGTGTTTTGGGCTATCTTGCTGATGATGCAGGCAATGGCTATTTTGGTGCTGTTAACAGAAAGCTTGGAATTATCTGAGGTGCTTTGGCATCGAAAAGGCCGTCGCACTTTTGCTCCATTAAAGCCGAGTGCTGATTTTAAATATCCTAAAGTTTCGATTCATTTGCCAATTCATAATGAGCCACCTGAAATGGTGCGCAAAACATTAACGGCCTTGGCGAAAGTTGATTATCCAAATTATGAAGTGCTAATTATGGATAACAACACCAAAGATCCCGATATTTGGCAACCTGTCCAGGCTTATTGCCAAGAACTAGGCGCTAAATTTCGCTTTTTCCATCTTGATAATTGGCCAGGTTATAAAGCTGGTGCGATTAACTATGCTTTAACTAATACAGCTGAAGATGCGGAAATTATTGCCGTTATCGATAGTGATTACATTTTGTCGCCTGATTGGCTGAAGTCGATGGTGCCGTATTTTGATCAAGAAAATGTTGGTTTTGTGCAGTCGCCACAAGATTATCGAGATTCGAATCAAGGCGCATTCAAAGAGATTTGTTATTGGGAATATGCAGGTTTCTTTAATATCGGTATGGTGCAGCGTAACGAATACAACGCCATCATCCAGCATGGCACCATGACAATGGTCCGCAAATCAGCATTTGAGAAAGTCGGTCCTTGGGGTGAATGGTGTATTTGTGAAGATAGTGAATTAGGTTTACGTCTATATGAAGCAGGCTATGATTCGGTTTATTGCAAAGAGTCATTCGGTCGTGGTTTGATGCCTGATACTTTTTCGGGCTATATGACTCAGCGTTTCCGTTGGGTTTATGGCGCGATGCAGATTATTAAACGTCACTGGCGCCATTTCTTGCCGAATAAAAAATCAGCATTAACTTCTGCGCAGCGTTATTACTTTGTTGCCGGTTGGTTGCCTTGGTTCTCCGATGCTTTAGCATTATTGTTTACCATGACTAGCTTGGTGCTTACTGCGATGATTGTCAGTGATCCTTTGCACAGTGAATTGCCAGTTGGAGCCTTCTTGTTGCCAACCATAGGCTTGTTTGCTTTCAAAGTGTTGCGAGGCTTATGGCTATACAAAGCGCGTGTTGCCTGTTCAATGTTTCAGGCATTGGGGGCTGCTTTGGCTGGATTATCACTGACTCACACGGTGGCAAGAGGCACGTTGCAGGGTTTATTTACCTCGGGTAAGCCATTTATGCGTACACCAAAGTATGAAGAACAAGGGCCTTTGATTGCTGGTTTATTGGTTATTTGGCAGGAGCTGTTGTTACTGTCTTTATTAATCACTGGTATTGTCGCAATGCGCTCAGTTGATCATTTTGATAATTTGAGTGGGCGTCTATGGGTTGCTGTTTTGGCAGTGCAGGCAGTACCCTATGTAGCAACTTTATTAACCATTTTAATTAGTGTTGCTCCTAATTATTTGTCAGGTAAAAAACTATCAGCAGATGAGTTGGATGTTGATTAAACGCGAATGAAATCAGCCTAAAATATTAAATGCTACTTATTTAGGCTCTTAAAACTGAGGTTTTTGAATATTTTTAGTCGCTTAGGAAGCATGTCTTAATGCTTTTTGGGCGATAAAAAAACTATATTTATCAGTGTGTTGGGTTTTTTTTTGATGTCTGAGTTTTTATGGTTAGCCATTAATGTCATTTTAAAGCTTAAATTAAATTGATTTTTGCTTTGACAAAGGCAATAGCTATGTATAATGGCAGTGATTTAGCAAGGTAATCGTTGTCGCTTTACACGTCTTCCACTACCCGCTTTATTCACCACCCCTGTAACACGCCAGCAATGGCAATTTTAAAAGTAAGAGAGATTTATGTCAGTACAAGTAGAAGGCAAAGTAAAATGGTTTAACGATGAAAAAGGCTTCGGCTTCATCGAGCAAGAAGGCGGTAAAGATGTATTCGTACACTTCAGCGCTATCAATGGCAACGGTCGTAAAACCTTGAAAGAAGGTCAACGCGTTACTATGGAAGTAACCACAGGTCAAAAAGGCCCACAAGCTGAAAACGTAACTCCGTTATAAGTTTGGGTCAAATAAAAAAGCCGCCGAAAGGCGGCTTTTTTTTACCTAAAGAAAGGCTTACAGTTCTCTTCTGCCGTTAAATGCGTGTGATAGTGTACTGCTATCAATAAATTCTAATTCGCCGCCCATCGGTATGCCGTGTGCGATGCGAGTGCAACGAATTTGGTAGCGTGTTGCGACTTCGCTTAGAAAGTGTGCGGTCGCCTGGCCTTCCACGGTGGAGTTAGTGGCTAAAATAATTTCTTTTAACTCACCAGTGCTCATGCGTTGCTCTAATTCGGTAAAACCTAATTGATTTGGTCCAATGCCATCTAATGGCGATAGGTGACCATGAAGTACAAAGTATTTACCTTTGAAGTTAGTTGCTTGGTCAATAACCCAGACATCAGCCGGACTTTCTACTATACAAAGCGTATCACTATCTCTGAGTGGATTGCTGCAAATAGAACACAGGCTATCTTCAGTTAGTGTTCTGCATTTTTGGCAAAAGCCGACTTCCAACATGGCTTTGCCAAGAATTTGACTTAACTGCTGCCCACCATCTCGATTGCGCTGCAATAAATGAAACGCCATGCGTTGAGCTGATTTTGTGCCAACGCCTGGTAAACAGCATAGGCTTTGGATTAATTCTTTGATTAAGCCTTGGTTATGCATGATTAGAATGGCATTTGAAAGCCAGGAGGTAAAGGCATGCCGGTGGTGATTTCTGCCATTTTCTCTTTTTTCACTTTATTGACTTTGTGAACCGCATCGTTAATCGCGGCGGCAACTAAGTCTTCTAGCATATCTTTATCATCACCAACTAAAGATGGGTCGATGTTTACTTTACGAGCTTCGCGTTTGCCATTCATGATAATAGAGACTAGGCCACCGCCAGATTCGCCTTGAACTTCGATAGTTGCTAACTCTTCTTGGGCTTGTTTGAAGTTATCTTGCATTTTTTGTGCTTGTTGCATGATGCTGGCAAGAGGGTTTTTCATGATGACTCCGATCGTTAATTAATTGGCTCAATACTGC
>JBJSYX010000183.1:0-2537 GCA_046090005.1 Methylomonas sp.
GAAGCCTTTGCACCTAATTACCTAGTATTATAATAAAGAATTATCGCAGAACACTAACCGAATGTGAGGAATACCTGTGGCATTGGAAATTGAACATAAATTTTTGCTGGTTAACGATGCATGGCGCGAGGAAGTTAGCCATTCTGTCTATTACAAACAAGGCTATCTCAGCAGCCAACCGACCAGCTCGGTGCGGGTGCGGATTTCTGACTCTCAAGCTTGGTTGAATATCAAAAGCGCGACGATTGGCAATTATCGTCAGGAATTTGAATACGAAATTCCAGTCAGCGATGCCAACACGATTCTCGATGACTTATGCCACAAGCCGTTAATTGAAAAAATACGACATTTTGTACAACGCGACCAACACACTTGGGAAATTGATGAATTCAAGGGCGATAATGCAGGACTAATTGTTGCGGAAATTGAACTCTCTGAACTTGACGAGGATTTTGCAAAACCAAGCTGGATTGGCGAAGAAGTAACAGCGGATTTGCGTTACTACAACAACAATTTAGTCAAACATCCGTTCAAAGATTGGAGCAATTAACAATAATTTACCCGATACATTGAAATATAGTCCTCGATGGATTATATTTTATGTATGAATAAAGCCACTCTTGTTGTTTTTTTGTTACTTTTTAGTTTGCCGCTACGGGCTTCTGACCTGACGACTTCGATTGCCAGTTTAGAAACCGCGTGGGCGACAACTTATTATCAAACTAACGCCGACCAACAAAAACAAGCTTATCCTCAATTGCTGGAACAAGCCCAAGAACTCAGCAATCGTTATCCAAATGCTGCCGAAGCCAAAATCTGGCAAGCCACTATTATGGCTAGTTCTGCCGAATTTCAGTCGCCGCTACAAGCTTTAGCAACCATTAAACAAGCTAAAGCCTTACTGGAACAAGCAATTAAACTCAATCCTCAAGCTTTGGACGGCGCGGCTTTTGTGACCTTAGGCAGCTTGTATTACATGGTACCGAGCTGGCCGGTTTCATTCGGCGACACCCAAAAAGCCGAGCAATTGCTGAAAGCCAGTTTAGCCATCAATCCCAACGGCATTGATGCCAACTATTTTTACGCTGATTATTTGTTGCAACAAGATCGCTTGGCAGAAGCGGAAATTTATTTTCACAAAGCCGCACAATCACCGATTCGTAGCCAACAACCGCTGGCCGATAGCCAATTACAAAATGAAGCCAAATTAGCCTTGGCCAACACCCAACAGCGTAAACTTAACAACGGTCGCAATAAATTTTTATCACTGTTCACCACTGCTACTTACAGCGGCCAATAGCGCTTACTGATAAAATCGCGCTTTTTCACTAAATCCACTCTATGCGCTTAATTCGCGGATTGAATCATCCTGAACCGTTTCCCGCTGGCTGCGTGCTGACTATCGGCAATTTTGACGGTTTGCATTTAGGTCATCAGCAAGTCATCGATAAACTGGCCGACAAAGGCCGAGACTTAAACTTACCCACCGTAGCGATGGTATTCGAACCCCAGCCTTTGGAATACTTTCTTGCCGACCATGCGCCATCGCGCTTGACTCGCTTACGCGAAAAAGCCATTCAATTTGCTAAATCACCGATTGATGCCTTGTTAGTATTGCCGTTTAACCGCAAATTAGCCGATTATGACGCTGAACAATTTATCAGTGAAATTTTGGTCAAACACCTAAAAGTCAAACATCTGGTAATTGGCGATGATTTTCATTTTGGCAAAGCGCGGCGTGGCAATTTTGCGATGTTACAAAGCAAAGGCCGAGAATTTGGTTTTTCGGTGGAAAACAGTGTGTCGTTTGAATTAAGCGGCTTGCGAATCAGCAGCACCTTAATCCGCGATGCCTTAGGTGAAGGCCAATTAGCGGAAGCCAAACAAATGTTAGGCCGTGATTACTCGGTGTGTGGTCGTGTTGCGCATGGCGATAAGCGCGGCAGACAATTGGGCTTTCCCACCGCCAATATTGAAATGCTCAGAAGAAACACGCCTATGGTTGGTGTGTTTGCGGTGACAATGACCGGCTTGGACGGCAAGATTTACCAAGGCGTTGCCAATCTTGGCAACCGCCCAACCTTTGACGGTGGCGCTAAAGCGGTGCTGGAAACCCATTTATTTAATTTCAGCGGCGACATTTATGGCCGCTATGTCGAAGTGCATTTTAAAGCCAAAATTCGCGACGAAGTCCGCTTCGCTAACTTTGAAGCCTTGCAAGCGCAAATCAAACTTGATGTACAGGCCGCCCAACAAATCTTTACTCACCTAAATCAACATGACTAAGCCAATCAGCTCACCGTGTATCAAAATTTGCCAATTAGACGACGATGCGATTTGCATCGGTTGTTACCGTTCCGCGTTTGAAATTGGCGCTTGGTCAAAAGCCGATCAGCAAACCCAGCAAGCAATTCTCGCTAATGCCCAACAACGCCAACGCGATTATGCAGCGCGGCGACGTAACAGCAATCTAGCTTCAAACCATACCGCCAATAAATAAATTAACAAACAGACCGTAGCACTCAACCAAAGATTCC
>JBJSYX010000184.1:0-4313 GCA_046090005.1 Methylomonas sp.
GTTAACCGCGCAACGCTCTACGAATTTATCAACCACATCATCAGCATAGTGCCGATAACCTAAAATATTTTGACCACGAAACAGCATTTGCTGTGGTGTATTAGGCATCGCTTTTTTGAGTAAACGTAAACGTTCCCAAGGATCTTCACCTAAATAGCGAATGCAAGCGTCAAATGTAGCACCACCCCAGGATTCAATTGACCAATAACCGATTTCGTCAAGTTGCTGACAGATAGGCAACATATCTTCGATACGTAAACGCGTTGCCAAGATTGATTGATGAGCGTCGCGTAGTACGACTTCTGTTATTCCTAAAGGTTTTTTTACCTTTGCCACGTTTGTTTCTCCTAATGACTCTTTTGGGTCTGCTAGTTATACCTTGTGGGTGAGTTGGATGCCTATTTTGATTGGCGGCATTAAAACTTAATGCTTATGATGTTTTTTGCGGTATTCATGAATTGCAGCAGAAATAGCAGCAATCATTCGAGGGTCTTCACCATTTTGACTTAGCACTGGCGTTTCTGGAAAAAAACGTTGAACCACTGCTGCCATGCCGTTAATAACAACTACCAACATTGCCAAAAAGGTAAAAACGATGCCCATCCCAATTAGCATCAATTCAATTCCTGAAGACAGAAGTTCGTTCATGATATGACCGTAAAATATAAGACAGTGGCCATTATCCCCAAAACCCCGTCATTAAACAATGTTACAGACTTATAAATTATGCTAAAAATCGGCTTAAATCCACTAAGTTAAGGCTATGTAAGCTTTTTATTGGAGTGCATGCAAAGTCGTCAAAACCTCATCAATATGGGTTTTTACCTGAACCTTGCGCCATTCTTTAATCAAAACACCCTGTTCATCAATCAAGAAGGTACTACGCTCTATGCCTCTCACTTGCTTGCCGTACATGTTTTTCATTTTGATAACATCAAACAGTTCGCACAAAGCCTCATCTTGATCGGCCAACAAATCAAACGGAAAAGCCTGTTTGCATTTAAAACCTTCATGCACTTTGACACTATCGCGAGACACGCCCAGTATCACCGTATTAAGCTGTTGAAACTGAGGATAATGATCTCTAAAGGCCTGCCCTTCTTGGGTACAGCCCGGTGTATTGTCTTTAGGATAAAAGTACAAGAGGACTTTTTGCCCCAAGTAGTCATTCAGGCTAACCGTTTTATCGCCAGTTGCAGAAGTTTGAAAATCAGGAACAATCTCGCCAAGGTTAATCGCCATAATAATTACCGCTTGATAGGTTCAAGAATAGCGTCGATATTCAAATCGTCGCAAAAATCCAAAAATTCTTCACGTAAAGACAGAATGTGTACATTAGCCGGCACTAACAAAACGAATTTGCTAGAAAAAACACTGTGATTGAAATAAGGGGCTTGGTGCAGACTTGCAGTCATTTCTTCGATAAATACACCACGCTCTTGCAAAAAAGCACTGACCGCAAACATTAAATCTTTTTTATCGGCAGAAATGGTTTCCAATAAATAAGGAACACCTTCCTTAACCTGCAACTCTTGTTCTGGCCGTAAATAAGTGATTTCAAGCCGCAAACGAGTCGCCATTAATTCTAAAAGCCCCTCCAGCTTAGCAATCTGATTCCAGTTACCATCAACCAATAAATAAAGCCAACTAATGTCAGACAATCCTGAACTACGCAACTCCAATACATCACAGTGACAGGCACTTAAAGTCGCTAAAATTTCAGGAATCAATCCCTGAGTTTTGTTGCCTAAAACAGTGAGAGCGAGTTTCATTAAATTTGGCCTATTGCTTATTTATGAAGAATATCGACTATACCAGCATGATCATCAAAGCAAACAGTGACTTTATTTAAAGCTCTGGCTTCAATTAACTGCTTTTGATCGACTTTAAAACTAGCACATAACTGCTCATCATTGACAGTGGGCAGTTGTTTTGATGATTTACTGGCATGCAACCAAGATAAACATAAAGACCAAACCGCCCAAACAATCGCAATCACTAAAATAATTTCACCGTACAATTCTAATAACTCTAGCAAAGTCTTATAGCCACCAAACCAGCGAATTTCGTCCGATAAACTTTTAACACCCAGCAACCAACCGCCTAACGTAAACAGTGGCAACAAAAAATACAGCCACAACAACCAACTGATTACCGACAAAAACCAAGAACCGCACTTCTGACGAAAACTTTGTAAGTGCGGCTGATTAATAATGATTTCTTTCATTTTTGTCTTAAACCTCTATCCAAGGTTACCCAAACCGCGCGTTGACCACGCTTTTTGCGCAAGGCTTTGAAACAACCATGAATCGTTGTCCCTACATTGATCATCCAATAGACAATCGGATACCAAATCATCCAATAGTAATGTTTAGCCGAACCACCACTGCGCTTTTCATAACTGGAATCAATTGCCAAACTGACCGCAAACTGAATTAGACAAGTCACACATAACAACATACTAGTCCAACGTGGCGACAAATCTTCTAAAGCTTCTTGGGGTTGTTCGCTAATAATCCATTCCACGGGCGCTGCAAGTAACAAACCCACCACCAAAAATGCCCAACATAAACTAATGCTACATTCCAAATACAAAGGCCACATACCGCGCGAACGCCAACTCAATAACGGCTTAAAGTAGCGTAATAAAACCTCTACCCCGCCTTGCGCCCAACGACTGCGCTGCTTCCATAAGCCATTCAAAGTTTCCGGCATCAATACCCAGCACAATGCGTTAGGCTCAAAACGAATCGACCAACCCGCTAACTGCAATTTCCAGCTAATATCAATGTCCTCGGTCACCATATCAGGACTCCAATAACCGACATCATGTAGGGCGGTTTTACGGAAACCCGCAATCACACCGGAAATGGTAAAGATGTGCCCATAGGAACGTTGAGCGCGTTTAATCATGCCAACAATCGCTGAAAACTCACCAACCTGAATCTTGCCTAGCAGACTTGAACGATTGCGAATCCGAGGGTTTCCAGTGACCGCTCCGACATTAGGATTATCCAGAAAATGCCGAACAATCCAAGCCGTTGCATTCGGTGCCAATAAAGCATCACCATCAATACCGATTAAAATTTCGCTATTTGACACCAAAGCCGCAGTCCTTAATCCAACCGCTTTACCTTGATTGCTGGCTAAATTAACCACCCGAATTTGCGGATGTTGATCAGCTAATTCATGCAGAATTTCTAAGGTGTTGTCCTTACTGCCGTCGTTAACGGCAATAATTTCGTAATTGGGATATTGTTGATGTAATAAATATTCAATGGTTTCTCGAACATTTTCGCCTTCGTTATAACAAGGCACCAGAATTGAAACGGATGGATATTGATTCAAAACAGGCAAATCGGACAATACGTTACCGCGGTTACGCTCCCAACGCAGATAATAAATAATCCCGCCCAACATCCAGACATAAGCCATTAATAATGGGTAATAAAAGATGAATCGCGATAGCCATTCCTCAAAATAGGCCCAAGGCAGTTCTTCAAATTGCTCTTGCGCCTTTAACCAAAAGTCAATTAGCTCTTGAACCCAAGGCTGTGCGATAAGATTGTCCATTGCCTACCTTAATTTTGTTTATCGACAGCAAAATATTTCTTCAACTCTTCCAGTTTAGGTTGATCGCGATACTGATTATCAGGGTAATAACCAATGTGTTTTGCACCTTGTTTTTTCAACAACTGGAATTGCTCATTAAATATCGGCATCGGAATATCTTGCTGTTTTTCCCAATCCACCGCTTGTAGCTCAAACACCATTTTGTCTAAACCATGTGGATATTCAGCCGTTTTCTTCACTAATTCGGTTAGCCATTTCTTAGGATCCCCGGCTTTTTCCATGAAAGGCATCGCTTCTATCGCGACATAATCATAATGTTTCATAAAACTCGGAAACGATTGCGCATACCATTCTTCGCTATAAGGCTGCATTAATGGCAAAGCATAAAAATTACGTGCAGTTTTAATATAAGGACGGTAATAACGAACTCTATCGGTTAAATAATCCGTGAATTGTCCCAAAAACTCGGTTTTATATTGCCCCCAACGCAAACGTAGCTCAGGCGAATCATGAATTTTTTTAAACTCAGCCGGTAAGCCCCAAACATTATGAGCAAAATCCATCGCCATTGGCGACACATCTTCGTAATCCGACAAAATACCGTCATCGTGGAACAAAATACCATTGAAGCTACAGTTTTTGGCTAAATCTTCATAAATCTCACCAATATATTGACGCGCTTCAGGATTAAACGGTGATAAACGAAGATTTAGCTAAAAACTGTAGCTTTAATGGCATTT
>JBJSYX010000185.1:0-3695 GCA_046090005.1 Methylomonas sp.
CCGCTTGTTTAACGCCGAACTTCTCCAAGGTAGTGTTTTTCGGCGTCGCGGTAAAGGCTAAATACGAAGCATTGCCACGCATTTTTCGCGACTGCATGGCCTGCAGGATTTTGTCCTGCACATCCAACTCTTCATCAGCCTGCTCGCTTTTGCCCATCGCCCGGTTCATATTGTCGTGCGCGGAACCGCTCTGCGAGCTATGCGCCTCGTCGATGATCACCGCAAGGCGCTTTTCAACTCTGAAGACTTAAACGCCGGGGCGACGATATTTTTGACTTCGGAAAAATCCTTGATGTTGTCGCGCAGTTGCTTATCCAGCAGGCGACGGTCGGTGACGACAATCACCGAATCGAACAATGGCTTCTCCTGACCGGCACGATACACTTCTATCAATTGATACGCCGCCCAGGTAATAGAATTGGATTTACCCGAACCCGCCGAGTGTTGGATCAGATAAGTTTGCCCGACGCCGTTTTGACTGGTATGCGCCACCAATTTGCGCACCACATCCAGCTGATGGTAACGCGGGAAAAACAAGGTGCGCTTATCCAGCGGCTTTTTGCTGCTGCCGTCCAAACGTACAAAATGCTGAATGATGTTGGCAACGCTGTCTTTGCTGAACACCTCCTGCCATAAATAGGCGCTTTTGTGGCCGTTGGGATTGGGCGGATTGCCGGCGCCGTGGTTGTGGCCCTTATTGAACGGCAAAAAGAAGGTATGCGGCCCGGCCAGTTTAGTGGTCATGTAGATTTCATCGGTATCTACTGCCATGTGTACCAAGCAGCGGCCAAATTGCAGCAAAGGCTGGTTAATATCCCGGTCTTCACGATATTGCTTCTGACCGTGGTAACGGGCAGTTTGGCCAGTCCAGGGATTTTTCAGCTCCAGCGTGGCAAATGGCAAGCCGTTGATAAACAACACCAGATCGATTTCCTCCAGGGTATTGCTCAAGGAGTAACGCACCTGGCGGGTACTGCTGAAGATGTTGTCGGCAAAGTTTTGCTTCACTTTGTCGGAACTGCTGGCCAGCGGAGCCGGATACATCAATTGCAAGGTGGCATCGTCAACACTCAAACCCTTTTTCAGCAAATGCAGCAGGCCGTATTTTTTGATCAGCTTATCGAAGCGTTCCAATACCTTAAGCTGCCAATCGCCACCGTGCTTTTGCAACTTTTCCAGCTCATCATGCTGGGTGTGCTCCAGAAAGGCCCAAAAGCGTTTGCTGTCGATGGCGTAACGGGCGTTGAAATCCTGCGGCAAGCCAAGCTGGTAACCGTGGCTGGGGCTGAACGGCAGCTCGCTGGTTTCGGCTACGCCTTTTTGCGCTTCCAGACAACTGCCGGTCAGCTGTTTTTCGATGGCGATTTCCAGTTCTTTCTCGGTGGTTTTGCTGACCATAACACTCACTTGCTGAATAAAAGGATATTTGCAGAGCTACGGCACTCCACAAACTGATTTGCGGAGCCAGTTTGTTGCCGATAGGGACTCCTTAAACGATTCATAAAACCTCTATCGTAGTCAAAGCCCATAAAACAGCCACTCATCAAATGAAGCGTTCTTCGTATGCTTTTGACTTGTATGTACAAAACAAAAACTTCCTTGTATCGAATGCTTGCACGATCAAATGACCATCAAATGAAACCTTACCATGCCCAAAATGGCACATAGCGGTAAGCCTTACGATTAGCAGTAGATGCGGTGAGGCAAGAACCGCTTCTTTCGCGTTTTGCAGAGTCCAGACACTCCACAAATAATTTTGTGGAGTCTATTTTTAAATACACGCTCCACAAACTTATTTGTTGCTGATAGCGACTCCACAAAATAGTCATAAAATTTTCCGCCCTTCCGCCAGATTCAGTAGCGCAGGAAAACAAAGCGTTGCAGAACGGCGACCACTACCCTGCTGTAAAACCGACAAGATGCCAGCCTCTTTTAGCTGCCTAAACAAATCGGCTGTGGTTTTTTCGTGTATCGAGTAAGTGCGTGTTTCAAAAGCGTCAATAAGCCAATGGGAAAAGCTAAAATACCAATATTTTGCAATGCTTAAAAAAGCACGACGGTTAAAAAAGTTAAGCGTTATCCGACAGATTTAAATGACAACAAATGGGCTCGGCTTGAACCTTTATTGCCCTTGGCATTGCCTGGAGGGCGACCAAGAGAAGTCAGCTTGAGGCGCGTCATTAATGCCATTCTGTATTTTGTCCGAAGCGGTTGTGCCTGGCGATTGTTGCCGCATGAGTTTCCGGCCTGGCAAACAGTCTACGGCTACTTCCGACGTTGGACAATCAACGGCCTTTGGCAACGCATTCACGATACCTTACGCGCCTGGGTCAGACAAAAAGCCGGACGGCATAAACATCCCACGGCAGGTGCAATCGACAGTCAAAGCGTTAAAACCACTGCCATGTCCGGAATCAAAGGCTTCGACGCGGGCAAACAGATTCAGGGACGTAAGCGTCATATTCTGGTCGACACGCTCGGTTTGATCTTGGTGGTTGTGGTAACCGCCGCCTCGGTTCAAGAGCGTGATGGAGCTAAACTTATTTTTAAAGCATTCACCGGCAGTTGCAAAAAAATACGTCGCATCTGGGTCGATGGAGGCTATCGTGGCCCCAAGCTGATTGAATGGGTCGCACAGCGGTTCCCAATTGTTTTACAAGCTGTACTGCGTTCGGATGACACCAAAGGCTTCAAGTTATTGCCTCGTCGCTGGGTCGTCGAAAGAACTTTTGCCTGGCTCTATCGCTATCGCCGGTTGAGCAAAGATTACGAGGTCCTCAGCGATTCCAGCACGGCTTTCATTCATATCGCTATGATCAATCTCATGCTGGGGCGACTGGAAAAATAATTTTTGATACTTTTAAAACACGCACTCAGGTTAGTATCGGCAAATAAAAAACCACCGCAGCCCGCAATCAAGCCACCACGCAATAAAGTAAGCCGATTGCCCCAGCCCAATTTAGGGTACAAAGCTGTATTTTCGCTGGCTCGATTTAATCGCAATTTGCGCCAAGCGATGCCAATTACCACCGCCCACAGTAAACTGGTTTGTAATAACCATTGGCTGGCGTTAGGCCAATTATTCAGCCATTGCAACACCCCAAAACCACACAACATCACCGAACTACCTAAAACCGCGATTTGTTTAAGTTCTCGCTGTAGCGCGTGCTCATCACTGATCTGCAAACTGTTGTCCATCAACTTGTGCTAGGTTTAAAAAGCTGGCTACGGTATCACTTTGCGGCACTGATTTCCAAACCCTAGACTTGGCGTTGCCAAGCTTTCCTGCGATTATGGTTTTAGAACATAACAACTGAATTGAAGCAAATAACAGAATGGATAATCAGCAAATGGAAGATAAGCAAATGGGTGGACAGTTGATAACAAAGGCTTGGACGGGCTTGGCTCTGATGTTGATGGGCTTGATTTTGCTAGTACCAAATCGACTGAGTTTAATCAGTCCGATGGCGTTTGCGCTATTGCCATTAGAGCCGTTGGTGTTGGGATTGGTGTTGTTGATTCCCGGTTTAATCGGTCAAATTGGCCGATTGATAACGACGCTGTTGTTAGTGGTGGGGATGGTGGTCAAATTGGCGGATATAGGCGCTTATCAAGTGTTTGATCGGGCTTTCAATCCAGTGCTGGATGCGCGTTGGCCTGCTGATGGTTTTCACTGGTTACAAGGCAGTTTGGGA
>JBJSYX010000186.1:0-6683 GCA_046090005.1 Methylomonas sp.
GACTTGCCGTTGGATTTCAGAATCTTTAAATACTATGGCGATCAGTTTGAGATTGAACATCGCCATACTATCCATCAGCAAGCTGGCGCAGTGCGTTTGTTGGGCTATCGCAATCATGAG
Organism: Methylomonas sp.; assembly: GCA_046090005.1. Lineage (GTDB taxonomy): Bacteria > Pseudomonadota > Gammaproteobacteria > Methylococcales > Methylomonadaceae > Methylomonas. The sequence goes on from JBJSYX010000186.1 coordinate 121, forward strand.
CCTATGGCGCGATTTAGTGACGCGATTGCCGCTTATCAAAATGATCCTGCTCAAAATGCGGCAGCTTGTAATAGTTACAGTTATGACTCGAATAATGCCAATGCACCGGATTTATGTTGGGCGCGGAAAGGTAATACCAAGCTGGGTATAGGTGTTAATTTTGAGCAAAGTCTGACCGATGATTTAGGTATGTTTATGCGCGGCATGTACTCAGATGGCAAAACCGAAGTCTATTCCTACACTTCATCAGATCGATCGTTTTCGATTGGTGGCTTGCTGACCGGCAAGCGCTGGGGACGCGCTAAAGATTCATTAGGCGTTGGTTATGCCAGTAGCTGGTTATCGGCTACTCATGTTGATTATCTAAGTCGTGGCGGTGTCGATGGCTTTATCGGTGATGGCAAAATTCGCTATCAAGCCGAGCAAGTGGTCGATGTGTTCTATAAATTCAATCTGTTTAGCTCAATTTGGGCGACAGCGGATTATCAACACATTATTAATCCGGCTTATAACGCTGACCGTGGGCCGGTGGATGTCTATGGGCTTAGGGCGCATTTTGAGTTTTAAATGGTTGATTGGTTGAAATAAACCAAACTTTCGGTGCTTATAAACCAACAATGGCTTAAAAGTTTAAGAAATTAGATAGGCTTATCTTTGAAAGGCTTTATTTGCTTGAGGTTGGCAAAATCTGGCATACATCCTGCATAAATTTGGTTTTTCCATATTGAATGAGATAAACCATGTCCAACTCATCTTCTCTTTCCTTGCCTAAAACGGGTCTGCCCGGCTTAGTTGAAAACTGGCGCAGCGATTTGCTGTCGGGTTTTTTGGTGTTTCTAATTGCTTTGCCATTGTGTCTAGGTATTGCTATGGCATCGGGCTTCCCACCGATGGGTGGCATTATCACGGCCATTATTGGCGGTTTAGTCGTATCGAGAATTAATGGTTCTTTTGTCACGATTAACGGTCCAGCGGCGGGTTTGATTGTGGTGATTGTCGATGCTGTGCAAGCCTTAGGACAGGGGGATGCAATGGCCGGTTATCGTTACACTTTGGCGGCGATTGTAATTGCCAGTGCTTTACAAGTGTTATTGGGGGTGTTTAAAGCCGGCAAACTCAGTGCCTTTTTTCCCTCGTCGGTGGTACACGGTATGTTGGCGGCGATTGGCATCATCATTATGGCCAAGCAAATTCACACTTTGCTAGGTGTTAAACCAGAAGCCAAGAGCTTGCTAGGGGTGATTGCTGAAGTGCCTCATTCGATTATCAATATGAACCCAGAAGTGGCATTTATTGGTTTATGCGGTTTGGCCTTACTAATCGCTTGGGCTCTAATTAAACAGCCCACTTTAAAAATGATTCCAGCACCCTTGTTGGTGGTGTTGATGGGCTTGGGTTTGGGACAATATTTCGATTTGGATCACATTCACCAATATCTATTTTTACCTGATGCCGAAATTTTGCCGCAACATGAATTTACCGTTGGTCCGTCTTTCTTGGTGGCGGTGCCTGAGAATTTTCTGGCTGGTTTTTACTTTCCTGATTTTTCAAAAATCGCTGATCACGAGTTTTGGATTTCGGTGGTGACGATTTGGTTAGTCGGTAGTTTAGAAAGTTTATTAAGTGCTTCAGCGGTTGATAAGCTTGATCCTTATCGTCGTAACTCAAACTTGAATCGCGATTTAACTGCGGTTGGTATTGGTAACATGATTGCCGGCATGATTGGTGGTTTGCCGATGATTGCTGAAATTGTCCGTAGTTCGGCCAATATCAACAACGGTGCAAAAACCGCATGGGCGAACTTTTTTCATGGTGCATTTTTATTGATTTTCGTGGCGCTGTTTCCTAAGTTAATTCACGAAATTCCATTAACCTCATTGGCGGCTTTATTAGTTTTCACTGGTTTTCGTTTATCTTCGCCAAAAGAGTTTGCCAAAACTTTAGCGGTGGGTGTCGATAACTTTGCTGTGTTTGTTATCACTATCATCGGCGTGTTAGCGACGGATTTATTGATTGGTGTTGCGATTGGTATTGTCTTGGAATTGTTGATTCACGTTAGTCGTGGTTTGAAACTGAGCAACGCTTTTACGATGGCTTACCACGTTAATCAAACCGACCAAAATACCTATCATCTTGAAGTCAGCGGTGCAGCGGTGTTTTCAAACTTTATTACTTTAAAAAGTTTGTTAGCCGATTTTCCTGAACAGAAAACTGTGTTTTTTGATTTAACCGAAGCCGACTTGATTGATCATACTGTGATGGAATTTATTCACCATTACTGCGATGAATATAATCACAATGGTGGACGTTGTGAAATTGTTGGCTTAGATGGCCATCATAGCTATTCTGACCATCATTTAGCGGCTCGGCGTAAGTTAGATAATTGATTCTATAAACTGCTTGGCTCAAAAAGGGATTTTTTGAACCAAGCCAACTTAGTGTTTTGAATGCCTCGATAAATCCCCGCTTTTCAGGTATTATGCCCAGCCTTTTTGCTGGCTGTGGTCTTCATGCACATTGGTTGTTACCAACTCCCCAATAATCTAATTCTTGCACCAATGGCGGGCATTACCGACGGGCCGTTTCGGCAGTTGTGTAGCCAGTTTGGGGCGGGTTTGACGGTGTCGGAGATGGTGATTTCTAAAGCCGATTTGCAACATCATCCCCGAACCCTGAAAAAAACCGATTACAGTCACGATAGCGGCCTGCGTTCGGTGCAAATTTTAGGTACCGATCCTCAGCAAATGGCTGAAGCGGCAAAACTCAATTGCCAACGCGGTGCGCAAATTATCGACATCAATATGGGCTGTCCGGCCAAAAAAGTTTGTTCGGTAGCGGCTGGTTCGGCCTTGTTAAAAGACGAAGCTTTAGTGGCGCGGATTTTGTCGGCGGTGGTAAATGCGGTTGATGTGCCAGTGACTTTGAAAATTCGCACTGGCTGGGATTTGGCTAATCGTAATGCCGTTACAATCGCCCAAATTGCCGAACAGCAGGGCATACAAGCCTTGGCGATTCATGGACGTAGTCGCGCTTGTAAATTTAATGGTGATGCTGAATACGACACTATTAAGCAAGTCAAACAGGCGGTGACGATTCCGGTGATAGCCAACGGTGACATTACCTGCGCTGAAAAAGCTCAACAGGTTTTGAATTACACTGACGCAGATGCAGTGATGATAGGTCGAGCTGCGCAAGGCAGACCTTGGATTTTTGCTGAATTGGCGGCCAAATTAGAGGGTGTTAGCTATGTGCCGCCGAGTTTGAGCGAGGTCAAAACTGTAATCAATCAGCATTTAGATAATTTATACAGTTTTTACGGCGCAGACTGTGGTGTTAAAATCGCCCGCAAGCACATTGGTTGGTATTTCGATCACCTTGGCGGTTTAGCCGTCAGTCAAAAAACCGCTATCAATCAGGCACAACAACCGGCACAACAGTTGGCGCTGGTTAACGCATCGTTTAATCACATCATTCCACCCGTCGCCTAAATGGAGCATAGATGGAAGTGAAAATTATCAACACAGTTAATGGCAGTGACACTACCTTGTCCGATCATGTTCGGCATAGTGTTGAAGGTTATTTTGTTCAGTTAAATGGACATGAATTCTCAGGTTTATACAATCTGGTGTTGGCTGAAGTGGAAAAACCGCTGCTAGAAACCGCCCTTAAACACGCCGATTTTAATCAAAGCAAAGCCGCCAAAGTCTTGGGGCTTAGCCGTAGCACCTTGCGTAAAAAGCTTGAGCAATACGGCATCAGTTAATTTTCTATTTTCTCTTTCTGAGGTTTGCATGAACAAAAAAGTGGCCCGTGCGTTGGTCAGCGTTTCTGATAAAACTGGCGTTTTGGAGTTTTGTCGTGGCCTGAACCAGTTGGGTATCGAATTATTGTCCACTGGCGGCACCGCTAAATTATTAGCAGAAAATAATGTGCCGGTCACCGAAGTCTCTGATTACACCGGTTTCCCTGAAATGATGGATGGTCGGGTTAAAACCCTGCATCCTAAAGTGCATGGCGGTATTTTAGGTCGTCGTGGTATTGATGATGCAGTGATGGCCGATAGCGGTATCAAGCCGATTGATATGGTGGTGGTGAATCTTTATCCGTTCGAGCAAACCATTGCTAATCCAGCTTGTGATTTAGAAACTGCGATTGAAAATATCGACATTGGTGGTCCAACCATGATTCGTGCCGCGGCAAAAAATCATGATGATGTAGCGATTGTGGTCGATCCTGTAGATTACTCCGCGATTTTGGCAGAACTGCAGACTGACGTTAGCTTAAGCCACGCGACTCGTTTTAATCTCGCGCTTAAAAGCTTTGAACACACCGCTCGTTACGATACCGCGATTGCTACTTACTTGGGCAAAATCAACAACAGCGGTTTCCCTGATACCTTGAATCTGCAATTCCACCGTTTGCAAACCATGCGTTATGGTGAAAACCCGCATCAAAACGCAGCGTTTTATCAGGAAAAAAATCCACCCGTTGGCAGTATTGCCGCTGCTAAACAATTGCAAGGCAAAGCATTGTCTTACAACAATATCGCCGATGCTGACGCGGCTTTGGAATGCGTCAAAGCCTTTCCAGAGCAACCGGCTTGCGTGATTGTTAAACACGCTAATCCATGCGGCGTTGCGATTAGCGACGATATTTTAGGCGCATATAACTTGGCGTATGCCACTGATCCAACTTCAGCATTTGGCGGCATCATTGCTTTCAATCGTGAATTAGACGAAAAAACTGCGGCTGAAATCGCTGCTCGTCAATTTGTCGAAGTGATTATTGCTCCTGCGGTGAGTGAAGGTGCAAAAGCGGCTTTGGCGAAAAAACAAAATGTCCGGGTTTTGGAATGTGGCTATTGGGATGCGATTAATCTTGCTGCTTTAGACTACAAACGTGTCGCTGGTGGATTATTGGTTCAAGATAAAGACATTGGTAGCATCACTGCCGCTGATGTCAAAGTCGTTAGCCAACGCGCACCGTCTGAGCAAGAACTGGCGGATTTATTATTTGCTTGGCGAGTGGCGAAGTTTGTCAAATCCAACGCCATTGTCTACGTCAAAAATGGTCAAACCATCGGCGTTGGCGCAGGGCAAATGAGCCGAGTTTATTCTGCCAAAATTGCTGGGATTAAAGCGGCTGATGAAGGTTTGGAAGTACTGGGTTCAGTGATGGCGTCGGATGCGTTTTTCCCATTCCGTGATGGCATTGATGCCGCTGCCGCCGCTGGCGTAACCGCAGTGATTCACCCGGGTGGCTCAATGCGCGACCAAGAAGTGATTGATGCCGCCAATGAGCATAACATTGCGATGGTGTTAACCGGTATGCGTCATTTTAGACACTAAAACTCATCCTTAAACACGGGGCGTTGGCCCCGTGTTGTTTTCTAATTTATTGCTGAGCAATTCCATGAAAATTTTAATCGTTGGTAGCGGCGGTCGTGAACACGCCTTAGCTTGGAAAGTTAAACAATCGTCAAAAGTCGGCAGCGTTTTTGTGGCGCCAGGTAATGCGGGTACCGCTTTAGAAGCCGGTATTCACAATGTCGAGATTCAAGTGGATGACATTGCCGGTTTATTAAACTTTGCGCAAGCCCGAGAGATTGACTTGACTATCGTTGGCCCCGAAGTACCGTTGGTGAAAGGTATTGTTGATCAATTCAGCGCGGCAGGTTTGGCTTGTTTTGGCCCAATCGCAGCGGCGGCACAATTAGAAGGTTCCAAGTCATTCTGTAAAGATTTCATGGCGCGTCATGGTATCCCAACTGCGGCTTATCAAACCTTTACCGATACTGCCGAAGCCGTGGCTTATATCCGTCAGCAAGGTGCGCCGATTGTGGTTAAAGCTGACGGCTTGGCGGCTGGTAAAGGCGTCATCGTCGCGCAAAACGAGCAAGAAGCGATTGCTGCAGTTGAAGATATGTTGTCTGGTAACAGTTTTGGTGAAGCCGGGCATCGAGTGGTGGTTGAAGAGTTTTTAGCCGGTGAAGAGGCCAGTTTTATCGTTATCGCTGACGGTTTACACGCTTTGCCGATGGCAACTTCACAAGACCACAAAGCCCGTGATAATGGCGACAGCGGTCCAAACACCGGCGGCATGGGCGCTTATTCGCCCGCGCCCGTGGTGACGGCTGAGATTCATCAGCGAGTGATGGATGAAGTTATCAATCCAACCTTGAAGGGGATGAGCGATGATGGATTGCCATACACTGGCTTTTTGTATGCCGGTTTGATGATAGGCAAAAATGGCAGTATCAAAGTGTTGGAAAACAACTGCCGTTTTGGCGACCCTGAAACCCAGCCGATCATGATGCGTTTACAAAGTGATTTGGTCGATTTAGTGCAAGCGGCTTTGAACCAAACTTTGGATCAAATCACCACTGAATGGGACCCTCGTCCAGCTTTGGGCGTGGTATTAGCAGCTGGTGGTTATCCTGATGATTACGCCAAAGGCAATGTAATTAGCGGTTTACCGACTGAAGATAGCCAAGAGCGCAAAGTGTTTCATGCCGGCACCAAGCAAAGTAATGGCAATGTCGTCACTGCCGGTGGTCGTGTGTT
>JBJSYX010000187.1:0-12586 GCA_046090005.1 Methylomonas sp.
CATTACGCACTTTACGCAATGGCCATGACTTTTTTTATCGTCCGCCACACCATGATTGTTTGTCTGGAAAAAATTGACAGCAATTAAAATAACTGAGTCCCTGTAAATTTCATGAAAATCCTAATCCGTAACCTCGACCGCAACACCACCGAAGCTGAAATCCGTAGCTTATTCACCACTTACGGCGCAGTGCAATCCTGCACGCTGGTCACCGACAAAGACACCGGCCACTCGAAAGGTTTTGGCTACGTCGAAATGCCCAAAGTCGGTGAAGCCAAAGCCGCAATCAAACAATTAAACGGCCAGCAAATTGGCATTAACAAAATTCGGGTTAAAAAAGCCGAACCCAAACCAAACTCCAACAACACCGCCCAAGCTGACGATGAGTAAGCAAGACCCGTTACACGGTTTGACGCTGGAAACCCTATTGACCCGGTTGGTTGAACATTACCAATGGCAAGGGCTGGCAAACTTGATCAACCTCAATTGCTTCAGCAAAACCCCCAGTATTCGCTCCAGTTTGAAATTTCTCAGAAAAACCCCGTGGGCGCGGGAGAAGGTTGAGCAGCTGTATTTGGAAACCAATTGGCAATCGCAAAATAGCTATGAAAGTGAAAATAAAGCGGCATTGTCAGCCAAACAGATATGGGATGCTGCAAGCTCGAAGATTGCGGGGAAATGATTTTTCAAAGTAGGGTGCGGTGAGTTTAAGAACCGCATCAGTCGCGAAATAATGCGGTGCACGTTGTTTATCGTATCCTAAGGGCTATCAAAATATTCGTGTTGACAGGCTTTTTTATCAAATGAATAAGTGAATGGACAACCATTGTTTTTATTTAATTGAGCAATAAAATAATCAGAAAAATCGGCATTACCATTCGCATAATATTGGAATGCAGCCCAAGCTTCCGTAGGCGATGAAATTAGTATTTCTTAACTCTGCAGCAACTGATCCAATATATCCAAAATCAAAGACTTATCATAACCATAAGCTCGTTTAAGCACCCAAACAATTTCACACAAGGTAATTTCATTAATAAATAGCGGATTTTCAATAGAACATTGGCTTTCAATAAAATCCGTTGCTACTTTAGCCTGTTTTTCATCATCTTGAACGATATGCCGGACGATGACGTTGGTATCTAAACCAATCAAAACTTAGCCCCTTCCAGTTAAATAGCTGCATTCATATCATCAAGGCTGACAGCATAAGCAGGCTTAGGAGCAAGTCCCTTTAATTGCTTAATTGATTGCTTTTCGACAGCTTGTAAATCATCTTCATCAAGCACCACAATCACTTTGACTTTATCGATATGAGGAGAAATCCCTAACCAGCTTAAAGTCCCATTGTCATAAAACGCTTCGTAATTTTTTAACACTTCTCCTCCGAAGGATTAATTGATCGAAACTGCGAAATGTTTAAACACATTGCCCCAATTAACAGCGTTATAGATATGCCGAGGCACATCAGTCGCGAGCAATACGATGCATTATTGATTTAAAGCTTCCAAAGCCATATCAGGTGATTTATCTAGGATTTTGAGCAGCGTTTTCGCAGCCCCGGTAGGACTACGCTTACCCTGCTCCCAATTTCGAATGGTTTCCAAAGGCACTTCAATTCGTTGCGAAAATTCAGCCTGACTTAACCCTAGACGGTTTCGCACTCGCCGCGTGAATTTTGCCGCATCAAGCATCGACTCAATTTCATCCTCAGCTTGTTGTTTCAAAAGCGCATTTTCAGTTGTAGCATCGACACGATTAGTGTCTATACGTCCGACTGTATCGCCAGGATTAATGGTCATTCGTACTGTTTTCATAAATTCTTATTTCACCCTGATTTGCTTTTCTGGCAGAGATGAGGCGAATTATATGATGCCGTGGAGTATAGACAATGACAAAAAGCCGACTGTCTATCAAGCCCATCAATTGATAGCGCTCCTCACCGTAACTATGCCGATTATCGAGCCGTACAATTCTGTTAGGATCAAAAAATGCCTGTGCTGCGTAAGCAAAATCAAATCCCCTTTCCAGAAAACAGCACTCGATTTTGATTTCATCCCATTCAAAATTCATCGTTTTATTGTAGTTCATTGAACTACTAGCGACAATCAAAAAACCAGTGGTTGGGTTCGCTCTATAGAGCGTAACCCAACAATCGAAGGCCAATCGGTTGGGTTACGGCTAACACCTAATCCAACACACAACTAGCGCGGATAAGGCAAAGGGAACCTTTCGGGTATTCAGTCGCTGGCTGGTTTCAGCGGTTGTGGTTGTGACAATTGTTTTCATAGCTACTCCAAAGTATTTATCAATCGGTAAACCTTGGGAATGCTTAACATTTCAAGCGACCGCTCCCCCAAAAAACGGCTACTGTGTTTTGCATTACCTAAAAGCCAATCGTTTGTGATTGGTTAGAGATATGACGAAACCGTGGAGTGAAGTATCTAGTCGAGGTTGAAATTTTTAGTTTGCCTGCTGACCAAAACCGGTGATAGCATTGATAGCAGATTATCTAGGAGTTAGCTATGCCAAGCCTTGTCGTCAGAAATTTAGACTCATCCGTTATCAACGCACTTAAAGCGCGTGCAGTTGCTCATCATCGCTCAACCGAAGCCGAGCATAGAGCGATTCTCGCTGAAGCCTTATTAAGTCCTGCCCGAAAAAGTTTTGCCGAGGCATTAGCCGCTATTCCCAACGTTGGCACGGATGCTGATTTTGAACGTATTAATGACGATACAGTCAATCATGTTTTTGATTGATACCAATATCATCAGCGAGCTGCGAAAGAGCCATAAAGCTGATACAGGCGTTGTTGAGTTTTTTGCTAATGCGATTAAAAATAAGACTCCGCTTTATATTTCTGCCATCACCTTGGGCGAATTACGTCGAGGCATTGAGTTAATTATTAATCGGGGCGATGTTGCTCAAGGCAAACTGCTGGCTGACTGGCTTGATTCGGTACAAAGGGAATACCAACATAATGTACTGACTATTGATGCCGAAATCGCTTTGCTTTGGGGGAAAATGCGTGGTTCAAATCCACACAATGCAATTGATAAATTAATTGCTGCTACCGCTTTAATGTTCGAGCTAACCGTGGTCACTCGTAATATTAAGGATTTTGAGAATACTGGCGTCAATTTGCTCAATCCGTTCAGCAATGATTAACGATAGATGCGTTCAGCCCGAAACGCTGGACTTATTCGAGCCTATAGCATAATTCGCAAAGCCTAATCACTATGGCTTAATTTGCGATAACACAATCCATTGCTCGGTAATTCGGGTGATTTTTACTGGCAGGCTTTGTTCAATCGCTTGTAGCGCCAGTTCGGTATCGGCAATGCCAAATACGCCGGTAATCGGCAGATTTTTAATGCTGTCGTTAAGACAAATGATTTTACCCGAGCGATAGCGAAAGATTAAGACGCTATCCAAAACTGCCGCGCTTAATCCACTATCCCCCCCCGCTTTTTACCTTAGCTTTATTTGTCTGTTTTCGACAAACCGAAGTGAAAAATGAATGGTTTGGTTGGTTAGCGTTACAACAAATCAAGATGAAACCATTAAACCAATCTCTATCCAGACCTATTTTCCACTCAAAAACATCGAAAAAACCTATCAAAAAAATCCATTTATTCTATTTTACTATCCCAACAACAAGCATTAACCTGTCGATGACTCGAATTCGGCTGTAATTGATGTGTCAGATTGATGATTATTAGTCGAGTTTTACTGGTTTCATTGACTTTTCGGGAGCTATTTATGGCAAGCAAACCAAACTATGACGACAAAGCCCTTCGCACCAACATCAGGCTGTTGAAACTGATTCTATCGCGGGTATTGAAAACCCAATCCGACCCCAAAATATCGAGCATCGTCGAGCAACTACAACGACAGTTCGCTGCTTTACAACGCGACGGCAGCCCTGCCCGCCGCCAACAATTAATGGATAGTCTCAAAAACCTACCGCCAGAGATACTGAGTGAAATCATTCGAGCCTTCAGTATGTATTTCAGCTTGCTGAATATCGCCGAGGAATCAACCAACTTACATCAGCGCCGTCGTGAGGCGGAGAAAAACAAGCATTTCTGGCGCGGTTCATTCCATGACACTTTGTTAAATTTGAAACAGTCGGGGGTCAGTTTGGCCGAGCTGCCGACTTTGTTAAATCAACTGACTTATATGCCCGTCATGACTGCGCATCCGACCGAAGCCAAACGTCGTTCTGTTCGTGGTGCACTGCGTAACATTTTTCTCAGTCACGAAAAACTCGACGATCCAAGAATCAAAGGCTATTTCCGTCAAGAAGCACTGGAGCAATTGAATGCCAATATTCAATTGCTATGGAAAACCGATGAAGTCAGAGCGCGAGGAATGGGGGTTATCGATGAAATTGATGCAGGCCTTTACTACTTCCCATTGTCGTTATTTGAAGCAACCGCTCAGGTTTATCGTAATTTCCAACGCGCTTTAATGGATGTCTACGGTAGCGAAGCGGCATCAATCAAAGTCCCCAACTTCATCAGTTTTGGCTCTTGGATTGGTGGCGACCGTGACGGCAACCCTAACGTCAAGCCTGAAACCACAGCACTTGCCTTACGTTTGCAAGCTAGAACCGTATTGCAAAACTACATCCAGCGCGTCAGTAGCTTATCTGAACGTCTTTCTTATTCTTATGGTCTATGCCATCCCAGCACAGCGTTTTTAGACTCATTAGAAAACGATAGACGCCTGATTGGTGACAAGACCGAGAGTTTGGAGCGCAGCTGCCGTCAAGAACCGTATCGACACAAATTAATCTTAATGAAATACCGTTTGGAAATGACGCTGGCCGGTGTCGAACAGCGGATTAGCCAAATTCCCGGCCCAACCGACATCCATGCTTATCCTAATGCACCAAGCTTTTTAGCGGATTTGTCGCTGATTCGGGATTCATTGATCAGTCACGGCGATCAAGCGATAGCCAATATGGAATTGCTAGATTTAATTCGCTTAGTGGAAACCTTCGGCTTTCATTTAATGCAGCTTGATGTTCGCCAAGAATCAACCCGTCACAGCGATGCGGTTGCGGAGATTTTCTCGCTGGCATTTGAAATTGATTACCAGACACTGGATGAAAACCAACGCCTGCAACTATTAGCCGAAGCGATTACCGCACCCAGTAGCTTAGATTACGACCCGCTATTACTGAGTGAAAACAGCCGTGAAGTTCTAAAAGTGTTTCAAGTGATGGCAGAAATGAGCCGCGAAATTGGCAAAGACTGCTTTAGCCGCTACGTCATTTCGATGACTCACTCGGCCAGCAATATTATGGAAGTCATGCTGTTAGCATCGCAGAACGGCTTAGTTGGTCGAATTGGTGGGCAATGGTTTTGCAAAATCGGTGTGTCGCCATTGTTTGAAACCATCGAAGACCTTAGCCATATCGACAGCGTACTGCGAACTCTGCTCGCCCAACCGGTCTACAAGGAATTATTACAAGCCTCAAGCTTATGTCAGGAAGTGATGCTGGGTTACTCCGATTCCTGTAAAGACGGCGGCATCCTTGCTTCGGCTTGGGGCTTATACCGTGCTCAACAATTGGTGATGGCAATTTCCGACAGCGAAAACATTCCTTGCCGACTATTTCATGGCCGCGGTGGTACTGTTGGTCGTGGCGGTGGTCCTACTCATGAAGCCATTCTGGCCCAACCACCCGCCACTGTGCGCGGCCAAATCAAATTTACCGAACAAGGTGAAGTGCTGTTTTATCGCTATAACAACATGGAAACCGCGGTCTATGAATTGACAATGGGCGTGACAGGTTTGATGAAAGCCAGTGTCAGCTTGATTCAAAACACCACACCAGACCAACCCGAAGTGCTGGCGATTATGAGTGAATTGGCTGCGATTGGTGAACGCGGTTATCGCCAACTCACCGAACATACTCCTGGCTTTCTGGATTATTTCTACGAAACCACGCCGGTGACTGAAATTGGCCAACTCAACATTGGCTCGCGCCCCTCGCATCGCAAAAAACAAGATCGCTCCAAACAATCGGTACGAGCAATCGCTTGGGTATTTGCTTGGGCACAATCCCGGCAAACTTTCCCTGCTTGGTATGGAATTGGCTCAAGTCTTGAAAGCTGGTGTGCTGGCAAAGCCGAACGCTTGGAAACCCTAAGAACCCTATACCAACAATGGCCTTTTTTCCGCAACTTGCTCAGCAATGCCCAAATGGCACTGAGTAAATCGGATATGAACATCGCTAGTGAATATGCTGCTCTATGCGCTTCGCCCGATGTTGGCAAACGGATTCATTCCTTGATTGCCAGCGAACATCGACGCTGCGTGGATTGGATATTAGAAATTGCCCAAAGCGACCGCTTGTTAAATGACAACCCAGAACTGGCGGCCTCGCTGCATCGTCGTAATGATTATCTCGGTCCGCTGAATTTTCTGCAGGCTGATTTACTCCGCCAACTGCGTCAGGCCGATGAAAATAATCAAGATCCTGCAACAATGAAACTTCTGCTTCGCACGATTAACTCGATTGCAGCGGGGATGCGAAATACCGGTTAATCCAAAACTAAAGAAGCATTTAGGTTTTGCACTTAGTGAAGTTAGAGAATCATTAACTGATGTTACACACCCCCTATCAGCATTGTGTAGATTTTTTAGTTGTCGATAAAAAGGATTCGCGTTGCGAGGCTTATTTAGATGTCGGTTTCACGAAAAACATCCGTGTTTTCGCCCTAAAGGGTAAATGTCAATCGGCTATCCTGCCGATTGGTCGCACCGACAAGCGAGTTACTTTTCTTTGTTTGGGCAAAGAAAAGTAACCAAAACAAAGCCCACCCGACCGCCGCTTGAATCCTGGGCTCCGAAGCTTTTGCTGGGGGAAGAGCGACCCACTGCGAAACATAAGTCATTAAATCGAATTAGGAAGATAAATCATGTCTGGACACAACCCATTACTCCGCTTGCAACAACTTATCTATATCGAGCGGCAGGATATAGGCACCCTGATTGCCTATGGCGTAGGTATCGGTTTATTGTCTTTAGCCACGCCAATTGCAGTACAGGCACTGGTTAATACCATTGCCTTCGGTGCCTTACTGCAGCCACTATTCGTGTTGACGCTGATTCTGCTGGTCTTAGTATCTTGTAGTAATACCCTGGTTGCCCTGCAATTTTATGTCGTCGAAATGCTACAACGGCGGCTATTTGTTCGACTGTTCGGTGAAACAGCCAACCGCTTGCAACGCGCACTGATTAGCACGCATGACGGCCAATATTTACCCGAATTAGTCAACCGATTTTTTGACGTGGTTTCGCTACAAAAAACGGCAGCATCATTATTACTTGAAACACTGGGTTACTTGTTACAAACCTTGATTGGCATGATTTTGCTGGCGTTTTACCACCCTATGCTGCTAGCTTTCGATTTGTTATTAATTGCCTCACTGTATTTAGTGTTGTTTGTTATGGGACGCAATGGGATTGAAACCGCTATCGAACAATCCAAAGCTAAATATCTGGTAGCCGCTTGGCTAGAAACCATAGCCGCGAATCCTTTGCTGAGTAAAAGTCACCAAGGCGAGGCTTTTATTGACGCACAATCAAAACATATCGCTGAGCATTACCTAACCGCCTGCGTTAATCATTTCCGAATCCTGTCTCGACAACATATTGGCGCTTTGGTGCTTCATACCTTAGCCAATACCTCGTTACTGGCATTGGGTGGCTGGATGGTCATCGAGCGACAATTGAGCTTAGGTCAACTCATCGCTGCCGAGCTGGTGGTTAATGCGATGATTTACGGCCTCACTCGGGTTGGTAAAACCTTGGACAATTTCTATGAATTGGTCGCCAGTGTCGATAAGATCGGCTACCTACTGGATTTACCGCAAGAAAGCACTCAAGGTGAATTGCCTAAAACAGCGACATCCGCTTATCCAATCAAGATTGAAAACTTATCGGTGCTTAAAGGCCCACAAATTGACTCGATAAGCCAACTGGATTTGACCATTGCCAGCGGAGAAAGCTGGGTGATCAGCGAAGGCGCCGAACGTGGCACGCTGCTAGATATTCTTTATGGTTTGCGTCCATACCAAGCGGGTAGTATTTACCTCGACGGCGATGATATTCGCGATTTAAACCTTGGCTCACTGCGCGATAACATCAGTTTGGTTCGTGAGGCAGAAATCCTCAACGTTTCAATCGCTGACAATGTCAGCATTGGCCGAGATTTATCATTAAATCAAATTAGAACTGCGCTTAAGCAAGTTGGCTTACTTGAGTTAATTTCGAACTTACCCGATGGTCTACAAACGCCATTACTACACAATGGGGAGCCATTAAATACCGAACAACAATTACGCCTCACCTTAGCGCGAGCCATTGCCGGCTCACCCAAGTTATTGATGATTGACAAAACTCTTGATCATATCGACTCCCGCTACTTAACCTCTATTTTGGCGGTTTTACTGGCACCAGACGTAGGCTGGAGTTTAATTATCATTAGCCAACAAGCCGAGGTCATTCGGCGCTGTAAACACCATGCTCGAATTATCAATGGTCAACTGCAAGCAATCATGGCCGATAGCGAGGTAACACAATGACAAGCAAAATTAACGACCTCTCCTCTTTAAGCTGGCTACAAGATTTAACAGCAGCCCAAACTTCACCAATTGCAGTGCGAGTCGCGCGATCACTGTTAAGCCTTTTTCTAGCGCTATTGGTGTTTTTAGCAATGACGCCTTGGCAACAAAATGTACAAGGTCATGGTCGGGTGGTTGCTTACACCCCTGCCGATCGTCAACAAACTATCGGCGCGCCTGTAGAAGGCCGAATCTCGCGATGGTTTGTCAAAGAAGGCAGTCGCGTTAAGCAAGGCGAGGTCATAGCAGAATTACAAGACAACGATCCGTTACTTCTGCAACGTCTTAACAACGAATATCAAGTGTTACTGGATCGACAAAGCGCAGTCGAAAATCGGGTCGAAACCTTTCGCCAACAATTACGCATGGCTGAGTTATCAAGACCACAAGCGTTAACAGCCTCGGAAGCACGTTTGGAAATGGGCAAACAACGCCAAAAAGCCGCCGTACAAACCCTGGATGCAGCCCGCGCAGCCAGACAAACCGCTGCATTAAATTTAACCCGACAACAACAATTGCAACAAAAAGGCTTGGCTTCTCGGCGCACACTCGAATTAGCTGAATTAGAGATGAATCAGCGCGATGCCGAAAGCGAACGCGCCCAAGCCAGTTTGAATGCAGCAAAAAGCGAAGTCGATGCCTTAAATGCGGATTGGTTAAGACTCAGTGCCGACACCAGCGCCAGCGTAGAAAAAACCCGTGCCGAATTAAATAAAGCCATTGAGGATCAAAATTATGTGCGTGCTGATTTACTAAAACTGGAAACACGCTTAGCCCGTCAGCAAACCCAAGCCATTAAAGCCCCACGCGATGGAACCCTATTACGTTTATTGGCGAACCCCAATGCTGAACAGCTTAAAGCCGGCCAAGCCTTAGCCATTCTGGTGCCAGACACTGAACAACGGGCGGTCGAACTGTGGGTTGATGGTAATGATCTGCCGTTGATTGTCACAGGCAGCCATGTCCGTTTGCAATTCGAGGGTTATCCATCAGTCCAATTTGGTGGCTGGCCAGAATTTTCTGTCGGTTCTTTTGGTGGTCAAGTCAGCTTGATTGACGCAACCGACGATGGCAAAGGCCATTTTCGAATCTTAGTGAGTCCTGACCCAAACGATATTCCTTGGCCTGACGTGCGTTTTTTACGTCAAGGAGTTCGGGTTAATGGTTGGATTTTATTAGGTAGAGTGACACTGGGTTACGAAATGTGGCGGATCTTCAACGGCTTTCCAGCGCTGGTTTTACCGGAACCGCAAATTAAGGAATCCAGCGGTGTTGAAGGCAAAAAAACCGATAGCGAGGATAAAAAATGAGCATCAACAAGATTGTCTTGTTAATCGTGACGTTGTTACCGAGCTTAGTCCATGCTGAAGCCAGTCTTCCTGCTCGGGAATTAAGCCTAACCGAAGTGGTTGATGCTTCATTACGGGCCTTTCCAGGTTTGCTGGCTGCCGAACAACGTAAACAGGTATCGGAGGGCGAATTACAAACTGCTCAAGGTGGTTTCGATACACTGCTTAAATCCCAGAACCGTTGGTCGGTAAGCGGTTTATACGAAAACAATAATTATGATGTTGTCATCGAGCAACCCACCAATTTATGGGGCACAACCTTCTTCGGTGGTTGGCGTAAAGGTTCTGGTGATTATCCGATTTACGATGGTAAAAGCCTGACGGCTGACGATGGCGAGGCAGAGTGGGTTTGAATATGCCGCTTTGGCGCAATCGGGAAATCGACCGCCGTCGAGCCAGTTTACAACAAGCTGAGTTAGGCCAATTGATAGCCAATCATGAGTTTGACCAAACGCTACTGGAAGTCCGACGCCAAGCCAGCCATCGTTACTGGGATTGGGTTTTAGCTGGGGTAAGACTGAGAATCAGCGAACGCTTGTTGCAAGTTGCTGAACAGCGCAACCAAGGCATCTTGCAACGTGTCAGCGCAGGCGATATTCCTGAGTTTGAAGCGCTCGATAATCAAAGAGCGATTATCGAACGTCGTGAACGTCGGGTACTTGCTCAGCGTTTATTAGAACAAAGCGCGATCCAATTATCGCTCTACTGGCGAGATGCCGAAGGACAGCCACAACTGCCTAGCTTCGAACAATTGCCAACCGGATTTCCCACGCCACAAGCCAAGCTTGGTTTAAACATCGACGACGCTATCACTACAGCACGCTTACAACGCCCCGAACTAAAACGCCTAGCGCTTCAAAGCCAACAAACCGAAACCGAGCTGGCTTTTCAAGAAAATCAACGCAATCCAGCGCTCGATTTTCAGGTCATGGGGGCAAAAGATATTGGCTATGGTAAAGACAAACTCAATCGCAACGAACTCTACTTAGGCCTAAATGTCGAGATTCCACTTCAACAACGTGTCGCTGGAGGTCGCGCTCAAGTCGCTTCAGCCAATCTGCGACGCTTGAAATGGGAACGCAACGCAATTGAAGATCGTGTTACAGCTGAAGTCAAAGATGTTTTATCGGCACTCAATGCCGCGCGACAACGGATTACTCTCAGTCAGCAACAGCAACAGGCCGCCCAACAATTAGAAGAGGGAGAAAAAACCCGCTTCGAACTGGGTGACACCACGCTGTTATTTGTCAATCTTCGGGAAATTGCCACCGGTGATGCCATGTTGCAAGCTGCGGATGCTAATAACAGTTTATTCAAAGCAGAAGCAGATTATCAGGCCACTTTGGCAACGCCTTTGTCATTAGCAACAGGAGTTAGTCATGATTAAACGTTTGCAACAGACAACAGACCACGATCGATTCAACATCAAAAAGCTGGTATTGATCGCTAGCATTGCATCAATCATCCTGATACCGGAAACCATCATTCATTTACTGGCGGTGATAGCCCATACGGTTTATGAAACTATCGCTTTTGCGATTGAAGAAGTGTTAATTCATGGCCTAGGCTTGAGTAAATTCTATGCACAAATGATCGTGTTTTATAGCAGCTTAGCCATTGCTGGCATGGTAACCATTATCTTGTTACGCCGCCTGCCGTCTATGCTTGCATATACTCGGACAAGAACTACAGAAAGCTACGCTCAGTTGCGAGCTGATTTAATCAACAAATGGCAGCGATTGCCTACTCGACATAAAGTCCAAGTGATCCTGATGCAATTTGTCGGAATGGTCAGCATGATGGCCTTGGTTTTGAGTTGATATGCTGGCAAAACACGACAGGTCTGAAAAGTGTTCAGCTAGAAAAACACAGGCTTATCTTCAACATCATCGACTTGGTTATTTTTATTGGCTTCGTCATTCTCGCGAAGGCGGAAATCTAGGTGGTTGGCTTCGAGGTCTGGATTCCCGCTTTCGCGGGAATGACGGCTATATCCGATCTGCGTAACATCAGGTAATCATTTAACGCTTAATAAATGACGCCACGCTCTCTCAACTGCCGATAAATATCATCAAGACTGTCGACGTTGCTATCAAAAACCATATCTAGGCTTAACAAGCTACTATCCAAACACAGACTAATCAAACCAGCGTTTTTGATGGCGGTGGTTAATTCATCATTTGCTTGTTCCAAAACAATGCTGGCGTGACCGGTATCAAACAGTTTGCGTTCAAGCTGATAAGCCAAATCTTTCGCCTGCCCCCCCTTAAAAGCAATTATGCTTGCCGTTTGCGCAAAACGAGTGGCACGCTCTTCAGCTGTAACAGCCGACCAATCTTGACCGCCAGCCTCATCAACAATCATACCTGCGCCAACGGTGACATTGCTCAAACGATCAATGACAATAAATCCGCCCATGCCTTTATTGCGTTGGTAGGGATCAAACACGACTGGCGCGTTTAACGCCAAAGTGCAGGCAGCAATTTCATTTAGATTGAGTTGCTTGGCGGGAAACTGTTCTAGGGTGTTCACATCAATCCGATAATCAATCATTGCTACCGAAGCCGGTAAGGTACGAGTAGCCAATTTAATCAG
>JBJSYX010000188.1:0-4330 GCA_046090005.1 Methylomonas sp.
CTGGGATAACTTTGTTGAAGAACCAGGCCCGATCATTATTGGTGCCGTACAAGGCGCATCCTGCTTTGGCCCTGCTTATGAATATATGTTTATCGCCGAAACCGATTTGCGTAAACGCAAAATCCGCGACAAAGTCAAAATCACTTACGTTACTTCTGAGCCTTATATCGGCCATTTAGGTTTAGGCGGGGTTGGTGATACCCGTGGCATGTTGGAAAGCGAATTGCGTAACAAGCACATCAATTGGATTTGCAACGCTAAAGTCGACAAAATCGAAGCCGGTATGATGTTCGTTACCGAAATGGACGAAAACGGCCAAGAGAAAAAGAAACACGAATTGCCGTTCAAACACAGCATGATGTTGCCAGCGTTTAAAGGAGTTGACGCAGTATTTGGGATTGATAAATTAGTTAACCCACGCGGTTTCGTGATTGTTGATGAAAACCAACGCAACCCAAGCTATAAAAACATTTATTCAGTCGGTGTTTGTATTGCGATTCCACCTTTGGAACAAACCCCTGTCCCAACTGGCACCCCAAAAACTGGCTATATGATTGAATCAATGGTGACCGCTACCGCTCACAACATCCGTGAAGAATTGGATGGCAAAGAGCCAAGCCATAAAGGTACTTGGAACGCATTATGTCTAGCCGACTTTGGTGACAGCGGCGTTGCATTCCTAGCGATGCCACAAATTCCACCCCGCAACGTGCAATGGGCATCACAAGGCAAATGGGTACATTTAGCGAAAATCGCTTATGAAAAATACTTTATGCGTAAAGTCCGTAAAGGCATTAGCGAACCGTTCTATGAGCGTTTACCGTTGAAAATGTTTGGCATTAAACGTTTGAAAGATTGATATTAAAAGCAAGCTTGTCAGGTTACGCTACCGCTTAATCCGACCTACGACAATCAATGCTTAATTTAAGCAAACTGACTGCGTAGGTTGGGTTAGGCGCCAGCCGTAACCCAACACGTTGGCTTTAGATGATTGGGTAATGCTCTATCGAGCAAACCGTTAACTCTAATTTATTACCAAGCCATTCAATGAGACACCTCCCCTTTTGGTTAGCATCTTCGGCATTAGCCATGTCCTTGGGCCAAGCCATCGCCGCCCCAGCCAGTTATTCGCTGGAGCAAGCGATTGATGCCGCCTTAGCGAATAATCCCGAACTCAACATCATGCAAGCTCGGATTGAACAAGCCAACGCGCAATTAAGCGAAAGTTTGGCCAGCTTTTATCCGCAAATCAAAACCAGCTTGTCGTATCAGCACAGCAATAATCCGGCGCAAGCTTTCGCAATGATCATTGCCCAACGCCGCCTAGATATGCAATCAGGTAATTTCAATAATCCTGGCTTTGTTGACGATTACCGCCCACAAGTCAGCGCCAGCTATTCGCTGTTTCGTGGTGGACAGGATTATTACAACAGCCAAGCCGCTGAACTGAATTTTGAAGCCTCGGAACTGGAAAAATCAGCGGCCCGCAACCGTCTGGTCAACCATGTCACCGCCGCTTATTACGGCGAATTAGCCGCGATGGACGCCAATACCATTAGCCAACGCTCGATAGAATCGGTACAAAGCCAACTACATCAAACTCAACTCGGCTACGAAGCCGGCACAGTGCTGAAATCCGATGTCTTATCATTACAAGTCCAACTAGCCGAAGCCCAAGACGCCCAAATTCATGCCGCCAACGCGATTGAACTGGCGCAAAACATGCTGAAAACCCTGTTAGGTTTAGACGCCAATGACAGCTTTGCGATTAATCCTGCTGCCAATAAAAACTTGCCAGAAAGCCCCGCCAGTTTTGAGCCATTACTCAATCAAGCTTTAGCCCAACATCCTGAATTAAAAGCGGCTGAAAAACGGATAGCGATTGCCGAACAACAATTAGCTGCCGCCAAAGCAGCGCATTTACCTAAAGCTGATGCCTTTGTCAGCTACGGCTCAGATAGCAAAGATTTAGCTTATAGCAGCAACCGTGACAATCTGACCGCTGGCGTGATGGTGGAAATGGAAGTGTTTTCCGGTTTCGCCACTCAAGAAAAAATCAACAAAGCCGAACACCAACTCACCGCTGCCAAAGAATCCGCTCGTCAAAGCCGTTTACAAATTGAAAACGAATTAAAAGCCGCCCAATTAAAACTGCAAGAAGCCTTGCACCGTGCTGAAGTCAGCAACACCGCCAGCCAAGCTGCTGAAGAAGCCTTGCGTTTGGTCAATCAACAACGCCAAGCTGGAGTCGTGACCGTCACCCGCTATCTGGAAACCCAAGTCGCATTAGAAAAAGCATTAAGCCGTCAAGTCAACGCTCGTTTTGATGCCCTCCGCGCCGAAGCCGCGCTGAAACAAGCCATCGGTACATGGCAATAAATCCTCAGGAATTCGTAATGAGCAATCACTCTGCCTCTGCAAACTCGCGTAAACCTTTCATCGCCGCCGCTGCTATCGGCGGTTTATTACTGGTGATTTTTATTGCCCTCGGCGTCATCGGTGGCGAATCAAAAACCGTACCCGGCAACACCGCAATCAGCCAAACTACCCTACCCGATGCTTCGCGCTCATTGCGAGTTGGCAAGCAATTGGCAGGTAATGATTTGGCTTGGCAAGGCACGATACGTTCACGCTTGGCGGTGAAAATTGCCCCAAAACTCAATGCGCGGATTATCGAGATTCCAGTTCATCCCGGCAGCGTAGTGAAAAAAGGCCAAGTGCTTGCAAAACTCGACGACCGCGATTTACGCGCCGCCTTTAATGCCGCCCATGCCGCGCAAATGGCCGCCAAAGCCCAAGCTGAACAAGCCAGCAGCGAAGAAAAGCGCATCACGGCTTTATACAATCAACAAGCTGCAACCCGTCAAAATTACGAAGCGGTTTTAGCCCAAGCCCAAGCCGCACGAGCCATAGCGAATCAAGCCGCCAGCAACGCCCAACAATCGCAAGTGATGCTGGGCGAAAATGTCTTAACCGCGCCGTTTGATGGCGTAGTGGGTGAGCGTTATCAAGAACCGGGTGATATGGGTATGGTCAACCAGCCTATCGTCAGTTTTTATCAACCCGATGATTTACGTTTGGAAACGGCAATTGCCAGCCACTGCTTATCGCAACTGAAATTGGGCATGGCAGTAACAGTCAAAATCGACGCCAGCCATCAAACCATTAGCGGCAACATTGATGAAATTGCCCCCGATATTGACCCACAAACTCACAGCCGTTTGCTGAAAGTCAAATTACCGAAAACCGAAGGCTTACAACATGGCCAATTTGCTTGGTTACAACTCAGCTGCCAAGCCGAACAACATACTTTATTAATTCCAAGTTCAGCAATTATTCATTATGGCCAATTGCAAGCCGTGAAAGTTATCGAAAACCAACAGATGCAAATTCGCCATATTCGCACTGGCAAACAAATCGGCGATCAATTGGAAGTGTTATCCGGTTTACACGATGGTGAAACCATAATCCGTGACGCTGGAGTCGCTCCATGAGTCGTGCCGAGAAAAAAGACAGCGTAACCGTTGCCATCGTTCGCTTATTTACCACCTCGCATTTATCGCTGCTGTTTTTGCTGGTGTCATTGCTGGCCGGTGCAGCGGCTTTGATGCTGACGCCACGCGAAGAAGACCCGCAAATCATCGTGCCGGTGATGGATGTATTTGTCCAAGTGCCGGGCGCCTCCAGCGAAGAAGTCGAACAACAAGTCACCAC
This sequence comes from Methylomonas sp., assembly GCA_046090005.1. Classification (GTDB taxonomy): domain Bacteria; phylum Pseudomonadota; class Gammaproteobacteria; order Methylococcales; family Methylomonadaceae; genus Methylomonas. The sequence continues at coordinate 3,715 of JBJSYX010000188.1, forward strand.
ACCGTTAGAAGCGCTGCTCAAGCAAATTCAAGGCGTCGAATACGTTTATTCGGCCTCAAGGCCTGGCGAAGCGGTAGTGACTGTGCGCTATTTTGTTGGTGAAAATCTTGAAAATAGCGTGATTAAAACCCGCGATAAATTGCTGGCCAATCAAGACATTATTCCGCCTAGCGTCAGTAATTGGCTGGTTAAACCGGTCGAAATTGACGATGTGCCGATTGTGTTGATGAGTTTGTCCTCGGCCAATCCTGAAAATGACAGCTTGCAACTGCGCCGCGTCGCCGATGAGTTAATCGCCCGTTTGCGAAGTATTGATAATGTCGGCAAAAGCTGGGTGGTCGGTGCTAATCCACGACGGATTTCGGTTTATCCCGATCCGGCTAAATTACAAGCCAGCAATCTGAGTTTGCTAGAGATTAAACAAGCCTTGGCACAAAGCAATATCAACCTACCGATTGGCGAAATCACCAGCCGCAACCAAGCTATCAGCCTTGAAGCGGGGCCGCATTATCAAAGCGCCGAAGACGTTGGCGCGACAGTGATTAAAAATATTAATGGTCGTTTGCTACATCTACGGGATGTAGCTGAGATTAACGATGGCGCAAGCGATAGCGAC
>JBJSYX010000189.1:0-2364 GCA_046090005.1 Methylomonas sp.
GCGATGATAACAATCCGACCGGTTTGACCGGCGCTACCGGCGCTTTGCAAATCTGGAACGATCTGATGCGCCAGATCAGTCATCAGCCTGTCAGACTGATTGCCCCTGATAACATCGAAATGAAATGGATAGACAGCAATAGCGGCTTGTTAAGCTCGGAAACCTGTTTCGGTGCCCGCCTGATACCCTTCATCGAAGGCTCAGGGCCAACCGAATTTACCGATTGCACCGCTGACACGGATATTCATCCTTAAAACGCACATCAAACCAAGGACTTATGTTAAGAACCCTGATTTTTCTGTTTGTTTCCCTGGTGACGGCCTCCCATGCCTGGGCCGAGTCAACACCGGTCGCCCAATTAAAAAGTTTTTTGCATGGCAGCAGTTCGCTGACTGCCGATTTCAAGCAAATCAGTTACAACAAAGCGGGACAAGCCGCGCAAAGCAGTACCGGCAAATTTTATCTGAGCCGCCCCGGTAAATTCCGCTGGAATTACCTGAAACCGTTTTCCCAGGAGATCGTCTCCAACGGCGGCAAGGTCTGGTTTTATGACGCCGACCTGGAACAAGTGACCACCAAACAACTCGATGATTCGCTGGGTTCTACGCCAGCGCTGTTACTGACCGGGCAGGTTGATATCGAAGAAAAATTTCGCCTCGACGATCAGGGACAAACTGAGGGCATGAACTGGGTAAAACTCTCACCCAAAAATGAAGAAAGCGGCTTTAAATATATTCTGATCGGCCTGGAGCATGGTCAGCTAGGCGGCATGGAACTCAGCGACAACTTTGGCCAACTGACACGAATTTATTTCTCCAACATCCAGGTCAACCCCAACCTGAACGACAGCCTGTTCAGCTTCAAACCACCCAAAGGGGTTGATGTATTTGACAACTAAATTTGAGTCGGAATTGAATAGGGTTAATTTCGGAAGTTGGGCGAGCTGCAGGGATATTGGGGAGGCTAAGAAAGTGATGACCGGCCCATCAAGGATTCTTTGTCCAACACGGCTTGGAACCGGTTTTACCCCTTTAAATCTGGCAGAGTAAATTCGGCCATTTGCGGCCACAGAAGCGGCGTTCTTATATTTGGCATCCAGCGATTTAGGCAAAAACACACCGCCAGTCTTCGCTGCCACATCTTGTTCATGCAAGGCGGCGCGCTCTACTTGAGCAGCCAATTCGGTTGTTAAGATCTCCGGCATTGGTAGCGTTCGATCTTTCTGGCCTTTTCCGTCATGCACTGTCAATACCTGCAGGTCAAAATTTAAATCCTGCACTCGTAGTTTCAGGCACTCGAACAGGCGTAAGCCACAACCGTACAACAACTTGGCGACCAAGTCATAAGGCGGCTCCAACAAACCGATAATTCGATCAACTTCCGGGCGCGATAACACCACAGGAAAATAAGGACGACGCTTGGCCCGCACCACACCCTCGACTTTTCCGAATTCTTTTAGCAATACGTGTTTGAACAAGAACAGTAACGCATTGAAAGCTTGATTTTGGCTGGAAGCGGCAACCTGCTTATTCATGGCGAGATGGCTCAAAAAACCTTTCACATCGTCCATGTCCAGCAAACGGGCATCTTTGCTTTTCGTGTAGGTTTGAAATTGCTGCAACCAGTAACGGTACGCTTGCCAAGTTTTGTTTGAATAATGACGAACCTTGATAGCGGCTTGCAGTTATTCGTACACCGTCACCCAGCTGACACCGGTTAGCTTTGGCGACTCGTCGACAGGCGAAGGCTTCGGGGTTTCTGGTACGGATCGTGTCGTAACGGTCTGGTTGACAGGACTCTGATAGGGTCCAGCTAATCGCATCGATGTTAATGACTGATCAGGCAATGCATCGCTGGAAGGCGTTGATGTTGATTTAATCGCGCCGACCATGCGGTAATAAATGGCTACGGCCCGGCGAGCTTGTTGTCGTTGTGTTTCAGACTGACCTTTACTTTGCAACTTTTCGTCAAATGGAGCAAAGCTTGTGGTGAGCTTTGGGTTTGCTCCGTACTTGTTGCAAAAGTCCAGATAAAACCGAAACCACTTATAAAAATCGCGCCGTTGCTGGTCGGGCACATTGCGCTGATTAAGTTGTGTTTCAAATGCCTGGCTAAGAGATGCGGGAACGGCTAACATGGCAACCTCCAAAGCTGATTTGGATATAGTGTGAATGATATAAATCCTTGCTAATCACAAATTTATTGGAGCAGCGCAGCTTTTATGGTAGATATACGGAACTATCTAATAACTTGTTAGGCAACAACAATTCAAACGTTAGGCGGAGTGGTAGCGCCTTTTTATCTACTACAACTTAAGGAGATCAAAAATGCCAGATTACAGTGTAGCAATATGGGTTAAATATC
>JBJSYX010000190.1:0-5640 GCA_046090005.1 Methylomonas sp.
TCATAAGCAGCCATCGAGCCAGGTACGCTGACTAAACGGATAGTCGCATTTGGATCATAAGCATTAGCACCTTTCAAGACGTAATTTTGACCAACCACAATCGGTTTTGATTGATGAGCGACCAATTTACTGTCTGAACCACCGCTCAGTAACAATACCAATAACAAGACGATGCCACCTAAGCCACCGTAAAAAACTTTAGGATTAGACTCTCTCAACGCTAAAACACTGGCAACAATATTACCAACTGCATTTTCAGCAGGTTCAGCAACCACTGACTCTGCTACTTCGGATGCCGGAGCTTCAGCAACAGTTGATTCTTCTGTTTCGTTGATGTTTTCTTCAGTACTCATGGAACGTCTCCTCTTAAAAGGTAATTATTATTATGTCTAAAGTAATAAAGTTACCACGCTATTGAAACATTTCAAGCTTTGTTTACTAAAGCCAGATTTCAGAAATGCTAATACTTAAAGCCCAATCCTTATTGCAAGACAAATTTAAGGCCAATCACCAACAACAAAGTAGCCAGCACAGGCCGCAAAAAAACCTCAGGAATTTTGGCACTCAAATGACTACCTACCCAAATTCCCGGCACAGAACCAATCAACAAACTCATTAGCAAATCTAAATCAAAATTGCCTAAGCTCAGATGGCCTAGACCAGCCACAGCGGTTAATGGAATCGCATGAGCCAAATCTGTACCGACAATTTTCAAAGTTGACATGCGTGGATACAAAAACAGCAAAGCCACAGTTCCCAAAGCGCCCGCCCCAACAGACGACAAAGTCACCAAAACACCAAGCACAATACCAGTCAGTATGGTCGCTACTTTTTCCCAGCTAGGCGAGAATCGACCGGCATTATCAGGCGAACTATTATCATCACTAATAACCTGCTCTTTAACTTTATTACGCAATAGCAAGCTACGCACCAATAAAGCCAAAGCCGTCAACAACAACGCCACTCCCAAAGTAAAAGTAATCGCGCCAGTAATTTCTTTACCAACCGACATTAGATTTTTCAATACATACAAGGTCACACCCGCCGCCGGTAAACTGCCTAACGCCATTAGTTTCACAATCCGCCAATCAACCGAGCCATGTTTACCATGATGAACAAACACACCAGCTGTTTTAGTAATCGAGGCATACAGTAAATCAGTACCAACAGCCACCGCAGGCTTAAAGCCAAATAAAAACACCAATAACGGAGTCATCAACGAACCACCACCAACACCGGTTATTCCCACCAACAATCCCACAGCAAATCCAGAAAGCGAATACATTAAGTTCATTTGTCAAACACCTATCATTAAGTTTTATCTTAAAAAAGAATATACCAGCATACTCTCAGCATTTTTAATGAGGAATTTTCATAAACTTATCTGTATTTAAGATAAAAAGGCTGTTGACTCATAAACATCTGGACAGCAGACTCGATTTACACCACAATATAAACAAATCCTTATATTTACTTTAAACGAGCTACGCTTATGATTTTTAGACAACTTTTCGAAACAAAAACGTCTACATACAGCTATTTAGTGGGTTGCGAACGCACTCGCCGCGCCTGTTTAATTGACTCGGTTGCCTCGGAAGTTGATGCCTATATTGATCTGTTACGCAGCCTAAACCTAAACTTACTCTACACATTCGAAACTCACGTCCACGCAGACCACATCACCGGTGCCGGTTTACTCAGACAAAAATTAGGCTCAAAAAGTGTCGTGCATCGCGATGCGGGCGCCATGTGCGCTGATTTATTAGTCACCGACGGTGTCTTATTACAAATCGGTGATTTGGAATTTGAAGTTCGTCACACCCCAGGCCACACCAGCGGGTGCGTCAGTTATGTGATGCACGACCGCGTATTTACAGGCGATGCACTATTGATTAACGGCAGCGGTCGCACCGATTTTCAACAAGGCGATGCAGGTCAACTTTACGACAGTATCAAGCAAAAATTATTCACATTGCCTGGCGACACTTTGGTTTATCCCGGTCATGATTATCAAGGCAACAGCGTATCGACCATCAAACAGGAAATCGCCAAAAACAGTCGTTTAGGTAACCACACCAGCCGCGATGAATTCATTGCCATGATGCAAAACCTACAGTTGGCCTATCCCAAATTCATCGATCAAGCCTTACCGGCTAATCAATCCTGCGGCTTGATGCCACAAGGTTAAAGGAAAGCCAGTCATGTTCCTGACACTTTCACTCTCTATCATCATCGGCCTATTGCTAGGTTTACTGGGCGGTGGAGGTTCGATTTTGACTGTGCCGATGCTGGTTTATCTGTTAAAAGTCGATCCCAAAACCGCAATTACGACTGCTTTTGTTGTGGTAGGAAGCGCCAGTCTGATAGCCTTAATCCCACATGCTAAACGCTCGGCGGTTTGCTGGAAAAGTGGCTTATCGTTTGGTTTAGCAGGCATGCTGGGTGCATTTTCTAGTGGTCGATTAGCCACTCACCTCCCTAATGAAGCGTTGATGACACTATTCGGATTCATCAGCCTAATCATTGGCATCTTGATGTTACGAGGCCTGAAAGTTCAGGCATCAACTTCGGCTATCAACATCCGAGTCTGCCCTCTGAAGCTGCCATTTTTACGTCTATTGTTTGATGGCTTTGCGGTTGGCTGTTTAACCGGCATGGTCGGGGTCGGTGGCGGCTTTATGATCGTTCCAGCACTTACCTTACTGGTTGGTCTGCCGATGCAAGGCGCAATCGGCACCTCGCTATTAATTATTGCTATGAATGCCTTAGCAGGATTAATTGGCTTTAGCCAAAATATGACATTAGATACCGAACTAACATTAATCGTCACCACAGGAAGCTTAATCGGCAGTTTATTCGGTGGTCATTTATCGAGCTATATAAAACCCCAGCTATTAAAACGTAGCTTTGGCGGATTGGTGATATTGGTGGCCTGCTATGTTTTAGCACAAACCATTAATCTGGAGTTGCTGCACAGTTTTTCACAGTGGCTATTAAATGCTCAAAGCTGGACAGGATTCAGCATTGGTGTGATTAGCCTGATTGCATGGTTAGTTTTTGGCCTCTGGTTACACCAAATTGACGATGTCTTATTCAGTGAACCAAAGGATGTGGATTAAATGATTAACAACTACCAACAATTAAAAAGCCGCATTGATGAGCTAGGTAGCTTGTTATTCGAAGCCTTTCACTACTTGGCGCTGTTTGTGATTGGCGCCAGTATTGTTTGGTCAGCAGTGATTGCTTATGCGGGCATGGTCAACCAAGGCCACGCCTCAATTGGCGATATTTTATTGCTGTTTATTTATTTGGAATTAGGGGCAATGGTGGGGATTTACTTCAAAACCAGCACTATGCCAGTGAAGTGTTTAATTTACATTGCCATTACCGCTTTATCCCGATTATTGATTGCCGATATTCAAGCCCACCATCAAGCAGATACCGGCATTTTATTAGTATCGACTGCGATTTTACTGCTGGCCATTTCGACCCGTGTGATTCGCAAACCCGCGTCCGATTAATAAGGACTTAGGAGGCATTATGTCATCTACATTTAATCCATCCCGCCGCCGCTTTTTGGCACAAACTAGCCTTGCCACACTAGCTTTAGCCAGCGTGCCCAGTTGGCTACAGGCAATGGAAGGCATGAACAAATTGCCACCCAACAAAGCCTCCGCCAGTTTTCACCCAGACGTTGAAATAGATTTAACTTGCCAACCATCAACCGCAACGATTTTGCCAGGCCAAGCAACCCGAGTTTTACGCTACAGCGCCAAACTGATCAAAGGCCCCGCTAACAGTGTCAGCGAAATCCCCAGCTCCTACCTTGGCCCGATTCTACGTTTTGAAACCGGCCAAAAAATTCGCATCAATTTGCTGAATTTATTAGACGAACCTAGCATTACCCATTGGCATGGCCTGCATGTCCCTGCCGAAATGGATGGTAGCCCAATGTATGCCATCGACAAAGGCCAGCGCTTTGTCTACGAGTTTGAAATGCGCAATCGCGCCAGCATGAACATTTACCACCCGCATCCTCACGGCATCACCGGACGTCAGGTTTACCAAGGTTTAGCCGGTGCGATTATTGTTAATGACGACGAAGAACGGCACTTGCAATTACCCAGTGGCGAATATGAAATTCCCTTAGTGATTCAAGATCGCCAATTCGACGACCAAAACCAGTTGCAATATGCCGGTCACATGCACGACCGCATGATGGGCTTTTACGGCGACCAAATTTTGGTCAACGGCAAACCCAATGCTACCTTCAATCTAGCCAGCCGCGCTTATCGACTCCGCATTCTCAATGGCTCAACGGCACGCATTTACAAACTGGCATGGGACGATAATTCGCCCATTACTGTCATCGGCACCGATGGTGGTTTATTAGAAGCACCGCTCAACAAAGCCTATGTGATGCTAGCTCCCGGCGAGCGAATTGACGTCTGGGCCGATTTTAGTGGCCGCAAAGTCGGCAGCCAGTTAGTCATGCGTAGCTTGGCATTTTCTGGCGCCTTGCCGATGATGGGCATGATGGGTATGGGCGGCCGCCGTGGTGGTCACGGCATGGGAATGGGAATGCACGGCGGCATGCACAATCGCGTTCAACAAGACGACACCCAAATGGGTAGCGATTACCCGATTCTCACCATCAACATCAATCGCCAAGTCAGCGACAGCCCTAGCCTGCCCAAACAGCTATCGACCATCAAGCATTTCAGCTTGGCTGATGTCAGCAATCCTAAACAACCATTACCGATTGCGATTTCCGAAGCACCGATGGCGATGCTATTAAACGGCAGAGCTTATGCCGAAAACGACCTACAAGCTTTCGAGCGCGTGCCGCTTAATAGCATTCAGTTAATCGAAATTTTCCATAGCAACAGTAGTCACGGCATGGGCGGAATGGGTGGTGGCATGATGGCAATGGCGCATCCGATTCATTTACACGGCCAATATTTCCAAATTTTCAGCCGTCAGCAAACCAAACCCAGCGATGCCTATAACAGCGTCAAAGACGGTTTCATCGAAGGCGGCTGGAAAGACACCGTGCTGGTAATGCCCGGTGAAGAAGTCAGAATCATCAAGCCGTTTCAGGATTTCAAAGGCTTGTTTATGTATCACTGCCACAACTTGGAACATGAAGACATGGGCATGATGCGCGAATTTTCAGTCGAATAAGAGATTGCTATGCCAACAAGATTACGCTGGGAAATATCCGCTGCTTTGCTAGTCAAAATTATCTTACTGGTCGGCTTGTGGTTTTTGATTTTTCGCTGGTCAGATCGACCAACGACTAAACCCGATGTCGCTCAGCATTTATTAACTAACAATCCCGTTTCAATTCAATCCACTCAGGAGTTTAATCATGTTCGGTGACGATATTGTCATGCTGTCACGGATGCAGTTTGGTCTGACAGCGCTTTACCATTTCTTATTTGTACCGCTAACTTTAGGTATGACTTTTATTTTGGGGATTATGGAATCGGTCTATGTCATGACTGGCCGCGAAGTCTACAAAGACATGACCAAATTCTGGGGCAAATTATTCGGGATTAACTTTGCCATGGGCGTGACCACCGGCATTACCTTGGAATTCCAATTCGGTACCAACTGGGCTTATTACTCGCATTATGT
>JBJSYX010000191.1:0-6788 GCA_046090005.1 Methylomonas sp.
CCCATCGCGCTTTCTGCCAACAGCGAGGTAATGGTGAGCATCATCGGCGTCAGCACTAAATCATGAACACCAATACCGCCGGTTTGAATCGCTAACAACATGGCGGCTAAATCGGTAGTCACTCGCGTGGCCCGTAAGCTATTGAGGGTGGCCGGTTGTTGTTGCAGTTTGTAATACAAACGATGGGCGGCGGCATCCACATCTTGCTGAAAATGGTCGTGATAACTGGCCACCGCTTGTTGATAGTTTTGTAGCAATAAGGGCTTCTTGGTTCTTAAATTAATTGCCGTTTCTTTCCACCAACTAGCAGGTACCGCTTCGGTTTCGGCTTTCTCTAGCAATTGGTCTGCCAACTGAATCAGCAAATGTTCGCCAATTTGAAAAAGCACGGTAAGCTCTTGGCTTTGATTGATTTGGTATTTATCTTTACCTAATGCAACCAGCTTGCGAACCGGCCAAGTCATGACTCGGCGAGTTTTACTGATGACATTAGCAAATCCGGGAATTTCTAATAATTTCAGTAAATTAACTAATGCGTTCTGGAAGGTTTCGTAATGATGCGGATGGTCTAAATAATCGCGTTGATAGTGTTTGACCGCTTGTTTTAGGCATTGATCGACCATAGTCTGCCAAACTTGTTCGGCGTGATGCTCAGCAAATACGGGTTCTAACCACAACGGCCAATAGTGTTTTAGTAGTTGTTGTTGGTTTTGCGGGTGCTTTTTATGATCGACTTGTTTAACCAGTTTGATTAAAGCTTGATTGGCGTTAGTCGGCCAAATGGGCGCTGCTGATTGTTTTTGAAACGCCAGCGAAACGATTTGCGGCAAAGCATCATGGCGATGTTGCTGCCATTTTTGTTGCAACGATTGCACCAGTAGGGCTTCGCTGTCGGGACTGAGTTTGTTGAGGCAAATCAAGGTGGGTTGTTTGAAGGGTGCGATGGTTTGCATCACTTGCCAAACAGCTTGATCGGCGTATTTTTCTTTGCTGACCACCAAAACAATGATGTCGGCCAAGGCGATGGTTCTAATCAGGCCTTCGCGGTAATCGGCAGCGTCGATGGAATCAAAATCCGGCGTGTCCCAGATTACACAATCGGGAAGTAAGTTTGAGCGACTGGATGCGGTATTAAGACTATAACAATCGTAGCGATTTCGATTTAAAACATCTTCTGGCAGACATTGGAAACGACCAAAATACTGCTGCAATCCACTACAGTCATTCGGTGTCAGGCCGTGACAAAAACCGTGTGGGTGTACCGTGTAACCTGCTAACGGACTTACTCCGGCTTGGCTGGTGTTCAGTAATTGATTAACCACTGAGCTTTTGCCGGCTTGGGTTGGACCGATGATGGCTATCTGCAACGGAAATTGCGGTAAACTTTCGATTAACTGACCTTTACGGATAAACGCTTCGCCGTAAAGTAGTTGTTCGACACGCTGTTGATAGTCAAAATAAAGCGGATTTTTGCTATCCAGTGTCGCAAGCACTGACTGGTAACGCTGTTTAAGAAGTTGGATAAATTCCAGCATGATATTTGGGCTTGGGTTTATAATTCCCAAGTATTTTAGTTTGTTTAATAGCCTGAAAACTCAACATTATAAATATAATTTTCGGGATTGTTTATTTAGCCACCGAGGAGCTTACATCATGAAGAAATCATCAGCTGCTTTAGTTTTAATCACGTGCGCTTTATTGATTGGTTGTAACAAAAGCCAACAAATCAATGGCAGCAGTATGAAAACCGTCAACCGTTCTATTAGTCAAATCAAAGAGCGCTTGCCACTGGATCAACGCATCGAGTTTGAAGTGTCATTTTGGACTTTGCGTGATGAGATTAAAGACAACGGCCAATTTATGGACGCTATCGATGGCAAAACCCCTGATCAATTAATTGCTGCCGGTAAAGAATTATTTGAAAAACGTAAAGCCAGCGGTAATAAAGAATACGAAAAATTCGCCACTTGGGAACAAATGATTAGCCAATACTCACAAGAGCGTATTGATCAAAATCGTAAGAAAACCCCAGATCAACGCGATAATGCTAATCCACATCGCGTCGATTATAAAATGCACTCTATGTAAGACGCTTTGGCCTTGCTGGGGCTGGTAGTTGTTTTTGATCGACTAAAATCGAAACAAACTGACTAGCCTCAGAAATGGTTTTTTCCATCACATCAATCAGCTTCGATATATCCACGCCAATCTCGATAAACTCATGCCGTAACGCTGCAATCGCGTGAGCATTGAGATTATGCTTTAAAAATAATACTTGATCTTGAAACGCCGCCAACACCGGATGCATCCGCGTTTCAGCTATCTGTAAGGTTTTCAACAATCGACCGTATTGTTGTCGGGATTTTTTTAATTGTTGCTGACTGCGGGCTTTTAAAGCGCGATTGCTATATAACGCCAATTCCGCTTCCCATTCGGCAAACAAAGCTTCGCTGACATCTTCAATGGCCTTAATTCTTTGGCTGACTTGCTCGGCTTTATAGCGACAATAATCGTAGCGTTTTTTTAACTGCTGATAGCGTTGTTCTAACGGCGTGTCGTCCAGACGAACAATGGTTTTAAATTTTTCTAAGGCATCGACAAATTGATCACGACTTTCTTTTAAGCTTTCACAAGCTTGATCAACCTGCGCAACCACTATATCGCGCTTATGATCGCCTAACAGCGATTCGCGGCTTTGGTAGTAGGCATTGCGTATCGGTTTGCTAAGCAAAGATTTAATCAGATTAATCATAGGATGAGATAAAACTGTGTTTATGAATAACCCGAATCGGGCAATCCAGTGATTCGGCAAATTGACCAAAAGCGGCGTCAATAATGCCCTGCTGTTGTAATTGTTCCAAGCTGAGTTTGGGGTCTATTTCGGCAGATTTAATCAAAATCAGCTGCTCGGCATTTAGTCGCCCTGCCAACCAAGCCGCTAAACTATCAGAGGTAATATCCCAGCTTGCCGCAATTTCCGCTTGATCTAAATCATTGATAACAGGTAACCAAATACCAATTTCAGGCAACGCTGTATCGAGCTTCTCCATCAGTGCGAATCGTGGTTTTAAACTCTGCAATAACAAGGCCATTTGCTGCATCGCTAATATCGCCATTTGATGCGCGGCTCTATCATCAAACTGCCAACAAGCTTGGGCAGCACGAACTTGATCGGCAAACAAACCACCACCTGGTACGATAATTTTTTGTCCAGTCAGCTGTTCAACCGCATCAAGACAAGGCACTAACTCGCCCCCTTGCAACAAACTACCACCCAGTTTGATAACCGTAATCACACACTAAACTGCTTTAATAATTGCAATAAAGCCGCAGCTTTGTCGAAACATTCTTGGTATTCCTCATCCATAACCGAATCATTGACAATTCCACCACCCACCCAAAAGCGAATGGTATTTTGATTATGAACTAAGGTGCGGATAGCGATATTGGTATCCATATTGCCATCAAAACCAATATAACCAATCGAACCGCAATAAATACCACGCCGTTGGGGTTCCAATTCTTCGATCACTTCCATTGCACGAATTTTGGGTGCACCAGTAATTGAGCCGCCGGGGAAACAGCTACGCAATAAATCCAGCGCTTGTTGACCGCTGGCTAGTTTACCAATCACCGTGCTAACCAAATGATGCACGGTCGCGTAAGACTCAACTGCGAATAACTTAGGCACTTTTACCGAGCCATCGCGACAGGCTTTACTAATATCGTTACGCAACAAATCAACAATCATCACGTTTTCAGCGCGATCTTTACGGCTATTACTCAACTCTTGGATTTGTTGCTGGTCTTGTTTAGGATCGGCTTTTCTAGGGCGAGTGCCTTTAATTGGCTTAGTTTCGACACGACCGTCAATCACTTGCAGAAAACGCTCCGGAGATGAGCTTAAAATTTGTAAATACGGCAAATTCAAATAGGCACTAAACGGTGCCGCGTTAATTTGGCGCAAGGCTTTATAGGCAATCCAAGGATTGCCTTCACAGCGACTAACGAACCGCTGAGTTAAGTTAACCTGATAGCAATCACCTTCTTTTAGATAGTGCTTGATTTTGTTGAAAGCGTTGCCGTATGCGGCTTTATCGAGATTTGATTGCGGTGCTGTTAAGACTTTAAAATCATCATTAACGCTTTTATCAGGTGATAACTGGCTAAATTGCGAAATCAAACTTTGCTGTTGCTCATCGTTTAAGTCATAACCGACTAGCCAGCTTTGTTGCTTGAAATGATCAACAATCACCGCCCATTGATAAATGCCAATCGCCATTTCTGGTGCTTGTTCATCATCTCGCGCCAATATCGGCAGTTTTTCGATACGTCTAGCTAAATCGTAACCAAAATAACCAATTGCGCCGCCGTTAAATGGCAAATCATCAATCGTTGGTTTTATTGGGCCTAGCGCTTGTTTTACTAGGGCAAAAGGGTCTTCATGACTAATGATTTGTTGACCGTTTTTATTAATAACGGTGCGCTCGCCATAAGTTTGCAACGTGCAGACTGGCGCATAAGCCAAAATATCAAATCGGCCTTGTTGGTTGCCGTGGTAGGCGCTATCTAAAAATACCGCCCAAGGCAAAGCCGCCAACGGGGCAAACAATTGAGCGCTATCTTGAAAATAAGGTAAAGGCTGTTTAACGACTGTGGTTAATGACATTCAAAAGTGAAGACTATGGGGATAGTTCGAGATTTTATAACAGCACAGGCGTTTAACAAAACCCACCGGCAAGATAAGCTACCGCTACCGCTGGCGCACAGTCATTGGCATCAATCTCGCCTAGTGTTGTTTGCTGGAAAATCTCAGCAAAATCTTGATAGTGGAAACCTTGTTCAGTGGCAATTTGTTTGACTAAAAACCGCCCTACGCCTGCACCAACCAGCACTAATTGTTCCGCGTGTTGACTGCGTTTAATTTGTTGCAAACAAGCGTTAGTAATTAGCTGTTTTTGTTGTTGTTTTAGCTGTTGAGCAAAATCTAGCCATAGTGACCAATCGCTGTCGGCAAATTCATAGCCAATCATGCGCGATAACCGAATCGCACTGGCTTTGGGAGTTTTCTCGGTACCATCGGCTGTATCAGCTTGGTCATGTGCTTCGTGTAAATCACCAGTTAAGCGGTAAACATCGGCCATTGTGGCGAAATATTCAGCCATCAACCCCATCTCTTGACCATTAAAAATCGCCCGTTGTGCAATCGCCATCACTGCGGTTCTGATGATACCGGTATACAGTAATTCACCCGACACCAAACGTTGGTAATCGCTATAGCCTTGCGCTTGAACTTGATGCTCTTCTAATAACAGAATATCGGTGGTGGTACTGCCGACATCGACAAACAGACCAAATGCTTGCTGTTTAGCGGCTAAATCGGCACTGGCTAACCAGTTGGCCGAAGCAATATTCATGTATTCGTTAGCAGTAATATCAGCTGGACTTAAAAAACCACGGCGACCGGCGTAAATGGTCAGATCGTGACCATTTAATTGCTGATGTACCACTTGAATAATCGCTTGTACGCCTTGCTCACGACTGGCGAAACAATCGACTAATTCGCCGGTCATGGTCACGGCGTGTAAATATTGTCCAGTGGGTATAGCTTGCAAAATCACAGACATAGCTTGATGCAAGTGAGCAATACCTTTCCATAACGGACAAGGCTGCTGCAGAACTTGCAGAATCTGACCGTTTTCATCCAATAAAGCGGCTTTTATGTGCGCACCACCAATGTCCCAGCCAATGATTTTTGTATGCATAAACTTAGTTTCCGTGAATATCGACTGTAACGGTTTGTTGTCGTGTCGGTTTGAGTTGAGGGATGTTGGTCAGCAATTGTATAACTTGTTCGGCGACATTAATCCCTGTCGCTGGATAAATGCCGACGAAAGAGGTAGTTAAGCGTGGGTTTATTTCCAATAACAACGGGCCTTGCTCGATGGTTTCGATTAAATCAATGCCGATATAGCCCCATAATTCCGGTAAAGCCTTGGCGATTTTATCAATCAAATTTTGATAAAACTCAGGGTAAGAATTGGGGACATTAACCATGCAAGCGCTTAAAGTAAATTGCTGTTGCTTGAGCTGAATTTGTTGTCGATTGCAGGTTAACAACCAGCCCTGCCCTTGTTTAAATAAACACGATAAACTGACCGCTTGGCCAGCGATATAAGGCTGGAAAATGTAATGACTTAATTCCGTTTTTAATTGCTCGAATTGTTGAGCATCATTGACAACAATACTGCCTTCGCAACCTAACCCATCAATCGGTTTGAGCACGCTAATCGGAAATTGATTAAGGCTATTTTGCGTTAAGACTTGTGTTTCCACGCAGGCAATCTTGTGAGTGATTAAGGTTTGATAAGTGGCTAATTTATCACTACAAAGCCTGACGGTTGTCGGTGATGACAATAGCAATTGTTTATTTTGATCAAGTACTTGCTGGGCAATATCGGCCAATAAGCCTTGGCTTTCAGGCACTAATGGCCAAACGGCATCAGCTTGGGCAATTAAATCAGTTAAATAATGTTTAGGACTTTGATAATCAACCCATATAACTTCGGCGTTACTGGGTACGATTAAATGACAGCGTTTATCCAATGGAATTAATAGCTGAATTGAAGCTAATTCCTTTAGTTGATCAACTAAAGCCTGTAACATCAAACTACCTTCGGCGGCTAATGAATCGGGCAAAACGTGATCAGCCATGCCGCCACCACAAATGTATTCAAAAACCAATAGTTTCAAAGCGTTAAACTCCAATTATGCAAATCATTCCAGTT
>JBJSYX010000192.1:0-4484 GCA_046090005.1 Methylomonas sp.
AAAATATCAGCCGCTTTAATATCGCCAATCGGTTTATCTCCCAGCAATGGAAAGGCTAAACGCTCGATTCGGCTAGTTTTCTTGATGTGGGTCTGTGGCTTGGTTAGATGCTCTAGTGATTTAAGCCATTGGTGGGCAACATCGCCAAAACTGCCAATAACAGGTAAACCCGCTTTTATTCGGTCGGTGTTTTGTTGGTCTTGTTGAATGACTTGCTTAATCGATTTTCGCTTATCGGGTGGATTTATGCCGCCGTTAATATCTTCTCTGGCTATGGCGGCCTGTTGTCTGGCTGACTCCAAACTGGTAGCGGGATAATTACCAAACGCTATTTTGTACCTTTTGCCTTCAAAGGTATAAACAAAACGCCATAACTTTGAGCCTTTGGCGTTGACGTGTAAAGCAAGGCCGCCACCATCATTAATGCTGTAATCTTTTTCTTTCGGTTTAGCCGTTCTGTAAACCACGTCATTATTGAGTTTCTCAGCCATTCTTCACCCCTAATTGTTACCTTTTGTTACTCAAGTGTTACCTTTTTTAGAGGTGATTATATAAAGGTAACGAAAAAGGTAACAGTTTGAGGTGCGTTTTGCTGGTTTTCGTTGATTCTCTTTGGACAATAAAAAACCCGCCAAGCTAGATAACTTGCGGGTTTCTGGTCTTTATTGGATTTCTTTAAATCCCTGTTTGGTACCGATGGGCGGACTTGAACCGCCACGACTTGCGTCACCACCCCCTCAAGATGGCGTGTCTACCAATTTCACCACATCGGCTTTATCAGTTTATTTTGCTGCCGGTGCTTCTACTTCTTTAATCACTGGCGCTTCTGGCATTGGCGCTTCAGGAACATCATCAGCTTTAACATTCTCAACAGCCGGTTGGTCCATCAAGTCTGTTTTTTTGCCGTGATAGCCGCTTAATGCAGCTAAACCTAAGCTAGTGATAAAAAATAAAGTAGCAAAAATAGCAGTGGTTCTTGATAAGAACGATGCTGCGCCTTGAGCACCAAATACTGATCCAGATGCGCCGCTACCAAAAGCAGCACCAGCATCAGCACCTTTACCTTGCTGCATTAAAACAAGGCCAATAATACCCACGCCTAACAAAATGTGGATAACAATAATTACTTGATACAACATATTAATCCTAAGACTAGAATACTAGACTGCATGGCAGATTTGTAGGAAACCGTTTGCATCTAATGATGCGCCACCCACTAAACCACCATCGATATCTGGCATTGCAAATAACGCTTTAGCATTGTCAGGCTTGACACTACCGCCGTATAAAATTTGTACTTTGTCTGCAATTGCTTGGCTTCTTTCTGCGATGCGTTCACGGATGTATTTGTGAACTTCTTGTGCTTGATCATCAGATGCTGTTTTACCAGTACCGATTGCCCAAACTGGCTCGTAAGCGATAACAGCGTTAGCGAATGCTTCAATGCCAGCCGCATCAATTACAGCATCCAACTGCTCATCAACAACTTGGAAAGTTCTATCTTGCTCACGTTCTTCTAAGGTTTCACCCACACAAAGAACTGGGACGATGTTTTGTTTTTGAGCTTGGCAAAAACGATTTGCAACGGTTTGATTGGTATCGCCATAGTAGCTACGTCTTTCTGAGTGACCGACTAAAGCATATTTCGCACCAATATCAGCCAACATAGCTGCGGATACTTCACCGGTGTATGCGCCAGACGCTTGATCAGCAACATTTTGCGCACCTAATGCAATAGGTGAAGATGCTAAAACATCGCGAATACCTGATAAATAGACAAATGGAACACAAACTGCAACTTCTTGTTGAACTTCACCAAGACCGTCTGCCAACGCTTTTGCAAGCTGTTGACCATCTTGAAGATTGCCGTTCATTTTCCAGTTTCCCATAATCAAAGACTGTCGCATCTCTTTCTCCGAGCCAATTAAAGCCGACTATAATAAACGTTGACTAGTTTAAGTTCAAGTTAGATTGCCTTTTTGACATCATTCGCCAATTGCTGGGCGTATTTATTGACATCATCCTCGTCAACACCTTCTACCATCACTCTAACCAATGGCTCGGTACCTGAAGCTCTTAGCAACACCCTCCCCTTGTCACCTAATTTTTTCTCAACAGCTACTACCGCTTTTTTAATCGCTTCGTTTTCGTTGATATTGATTTTTTTCTCAACTTTAACGTTTATTAGTACTTGGGGATACTTTTTCATCCCTGATTTCAATTCGTTGAGACTTTTGCCAGTGCGCTGCATTTCGGCTAACACTTGCAAGGCGGAAACGATGCCATCACCAGTTGTCGTTTTATCCAAGCAGATAATATGACCAGAACCTTCACCACCTAACATGCCTTGTTTTTCGGCTAATAATTCCATCACATAGCGGTCGCCAACGTTCGCTCTAAATAACGATACACCTAAAGCATTTAAAGCGTGCTCCATGCCTAAATTAGACATCAAAGTACCAACAACAGGACCTGTCAGTTTACCTTCGTCTAACCGCGATTTGGCAATCACGTAAATCAGTTCGTCACCATCAACAATTTCGCCCTTGTGATCGACCATGATGATTCTGTCACCATCGCCATCTAAAGCGATACCAACATCAGCGCGGAACTCTAAGACTTTAGCGGCTAAATTTTCAGGTTTAGTCGCACCACATTCATCATTAATATTAAGACCATCAGGTTCAGCAGCAATAGCAACCACTTCCGCACCAACTTCCGCAAAGACATGAGGTGCAATGTGGTAAGTAGCTCCATTGGCACAGTCAATGACAATTCTCATACCTTTGAAATCGAGTTGCGGTGGGACAGTGGCTTTACAGAACTCGATATAACGTCCCGCAGCATCGCTTACGCGCTTTACCTTACCTAGTTTAGATGATTCAACCGTCGTCATCGGTGCATCGATGTAATGTTCGATTTGATGCTCTAATTCATCAGGTAATTTAGAACCACTAACAGAAAAAAACTTAATCCCGTTATCGTAATAAGGATTGTGAGACGCACTAATCACGATACCGGCTTTGGCACGCAAGGTTCGCGTTAAATAAGCAACACCAGGAGTCGGCATAGGGCCTAACATTTTGGTATCAACACCTGCGGCAGAAAGACCTGCTTCCAAAGCCGATTCAAACATATAGCCAGAAATTCGAGTGTCTTTACCAACTAAAACAAAACCACCTTCTTTTGCAAAAACTCGACCAGTTGCCCAACCCAGTTTAAGCATGAAATCAGCTGTAATTGGGTAATCACCTACTTTGCCGCGAATGCCGTCAGTACCAAAATATTTTTTTGCCATATTTCTCTCTTGATTCTAATTACCAAAAAAAAGAGAGGCGTAAGCCTCTCTTGGTTTTTGTGTCTAAATTAACTTTGTTCAGCCGCACCATCAACAGATGGACTATGTGTTGTATTTTGGCCCCAAGGCTCCGCTTCAACTGGTGATGATGGCGGTGGTGGGGTTTCATCCCAACCTTTAGGTTCTCTGACTGGTTTTCTATTCATTAAATCATCGATTTGGTATTTATCGATGGTTTCGTATTTCATCAAAGCATCTGACATAGCGTGCAGAATGTCTGAGTTTTCTTTGAGAATTTTTTCAGCTCTTTCATAGTTTCTATCAATGATAGAGCGAATTTCCTCATCAATGGTGTGAGAGGTTTCTTCAGCGACTGATTTATGTTGGGTTACAGAGCGTCCCAGGAATACCTCACCTTCTTCTTCGCTATAAGCCAAAGGCCCTAAGCGCTGCGACAAGCCCCATTTAGTCACCATATTTCTGGCTAATTCGGTCGCTCTTTCAATATCGTTTGATGCACCGGTAGACACTTCTTCCCAACCAAAAATCAATTCTTCGGCAATCCGTCCACCATACAAACTCGAAATCATGCTGTCTAATTTACGTTTGCTGGCACTGTATTGATCACGCTCTGGCAAGAACATAGTAACCCCCAAAGCCCGACCACGAGGCATGATGCTGACTTTGTACACTGGATCATGATCTGGAACCAAACGACCAACGATGGCATGACCTGCTTCATGATACGCAGTCATTTTTTTCTCTTTTTCATCCATCACCATAGAGCGTCTTTCCGCGCCCATGATTAGCTTATCTTTGGCTTTTTCCAAATCAGCCATAGTCACTAAACGCTTATTCTGGCGAGCTGCAAATAAAGCAGCTTCGTTAACCAGATTAGCCAAATCTGCACCTGAAAAACCGGGGGTACCTTGAGCAATGTATTTAACTTTTACGTCATCAGCAGCGGGTACTTTTTTAAGATGGACATTTAAAATTTGCTCACGGCCTCTGACATCAGGTACACCAACCACCACTTGACGATCAAAACGTCCTGGTCTTAATAAAGCTTTATCTAACACGTCAGCACGATTAGTAGCAGCAATAACGATAATGCCTTCATGCCCTTCAAAACCATCCATTTCAACCAATAATTGGTTTAAAGTCAAGTAGGTGTAAGTATAATTAT
>JBJSYX010000193.1:0-3115 GCA_046090005.1 Methylomonas sp.
GCCTGCACCCCAGATGACCGTCCATGGCTTAACAACTGAGCACGCACTTCTTTTTGTATGCCAATCGATGCCAGCAATGTTTCACATGTGCGGCGAATATCACCGCCTCTGAACATAGGTACATCGTGTTCAGCATTTAACTTTTTGGCTATTTTTAGCACCAGCTTTGAGGGCGTTCCCACATCCATGCGTTTAGCGCCAATAGTTGTGAATGGATGGGTGCCGCCGTTAATCTGCTGCAAAGGCTGCAAAATGACCAGCGCCCAATCTGTCAATGGCACTAGATGATCACGCACCCCTAGCCCCGGCCTGCCTTTGCCATCTTTTAAGGTCAGCACCCGATTCTCAAAATCGAAGTCTGTCCATTCTGCCCGTAGCAATTGCTCAATCCGTTGGCCGCCTAATGCGATCAGTAATTTCAAAAATGCAGCAGGTACTGGCGGTGCGCTATCCAGAGCCGATAGGAATAATAACAACTCATCTTTGCTCAAGGAGCGCTCACCGGCGCGGTTAAATACAGTAATGGCCGGCACCAAGGCGACAGGGTTGGATGTTAAACTAAAACCGGTTGAACCGGCAGCTAACCGTCTGGGATCGTTATCATGCCGAGCAGCCAAATTGAACGCCGCCATCAAATATCCCCTCAACAGATTTACCTGCCGGGTAACACCCTGCGCTACCAGTTTGGCGAGTACGGTTTGAATGTCAGTGGGTGTGGGTTCATTAGCGCGTTTTTTAAGCAGTCGGGGAAATGCTGTCCGGACATGCTTGTTTAAAGTGCCTTCGACTTTATTAACACGGACGGTACCGGTGTCTTTTAAGTGCTGCAAATATAAATCAAGCAGATCGGCAAAACTGCCCTGCTGATTTTTCGCCGCTTCGACTTCGGCCAGTTTGGCTTCGTAACTGACAATGTCCCCATGTTCCTCAACGATATGAGCGACTGATCGAGCACCTTCCTTTGCCGCCGACAGTCCAATGTCACTCCCCCGGTTGCCGTCCCAGCTGCGCTTACCCTTGGTGTTGAAACTGCCCAATTGGACAAACCGTTTTTTGCCATCCTGAAAATGCCGGTAATAAAAAATCTTCTTACCGTCCGGCTGTATCCGCAATAACAGGCAGCCCTTCCCCAAACCCAGTTTTTCTATGGTGAGATCCTGATTCTTAGCGGCAGGCTTGATGGCGTCAAGCTGGGTGGCGGTGTAAGTTGTCATGGCAAAATCCAGTGGCAGTTTTAGTGGCAGTTCATGTGGGATAATTATACATGCCATAGGATTTTATTGGACAATGAATTTTTTTACTTTATCGTTTTTTATATACTTAATGGTCTTTATTGGATTAGCCTGGACTAGATGCCATGTGGTTGGTAATCAGCCGGTCGCGGGTTCGAGTCCCATCACCAGCTCCATATAAATCAAGGCCTTAGATGCAAGTCTAAGGCCTTTTTTATTGCCTTAAACAAATTCAGTGGCAGTTTTAGTGGCAGTTCGTGTTTTTGCTAAATCGATCAGCATCTAAGCCCTCATTTAACCACGCCTGTTATTGATCACTGAAAGAGTGCGTTTCCAGGCGCTAATCATCGGTTACCATCTGTGATGGCCAAGGCCCCTATAATAGTGTCTCTTCAAGAGCTGGTTCAGAATTGCTTGTAGCCAGATGTATCGGTTGCCAACCAAGCTCCACTTAGACCCGCGACTAAAGGTTTATGTGCACCGCGAAACGGTAAATGGCCGCAAAGTAGCCCTGCTGACGGCAAACTAAAAAATATTTTTTGACAGTTTTTCTGAATTGAGCTGATTAAAGCTACGAAACCGATAAAACCTACAATTCACTTAGTCTGTTCCCCTAGTCTTCTGCTGCTAGAAAATTTGCATGGCGTCATGCGTGCAAAACTTTCCAATGTCCCGCGAAAAAGAACGTTGAAAAGTTTCGACTACAGGTTGTTCAATGCCCGCCCGGTTTGGAAGCTGAACGAGACACGTTCGGCAATTTGCTCTGAATAAACCAATCTGCTGACGATTTCCAAACTATCATGACAGCTTAGTGATCACCATGAAAAGTAACGCTTAAGCTTTTGGCTTACAACAGCTTTGATTGTGAGGATCCAAGATTCCATCGAAGACGGCGTTTTTTCAGTTACAAATGATATGTAAATTGAAAGTGGCAACGGTAAAAATTCGGGTTCTTGGCCAGTCGCCAAATTTGGAATTTCACTTGTTGTATCTGATTCCTGATTCACACTGCACCTTTCGAATTCGAGTGATAAGTCTGCTAATCGATTAAAAATCTGCGCGAAAAACTGAGCGGAAAAAGGATTGAAATTTCACTTGCCGTATGCGCTAAGACCTTGATAATTATTGGTTATTATCAGTTATTTTTGAGCGGAATCGCATCCTAATTGCGCGGTAAAAAGAGCAGTTCCAATAACAAATTTTTGACCTCTGGAAGGCTTATCCGTCAGAAATCGGGCTATTGCTGCCGGTGATTTTGCTTCATAAATCCAGCGGACTTTTCACTTCCTTGATCGTCCGACTGGGCACGGTATGCGTGTAGATCATTGACCTTCGCAAATCGCTGCGGCCCAATAACTCTTATATGACCAGATCGTTTAATAACTCAGAATCGATTGACCAAATTATTTTTAGCCCTGAAACGCCACACTTAACCAACTTGGGGGCATAAATGGGGGCACAAAAAATCGCCATAAAGAATAAGTCAATAAATTACAAAATCTTAATTAACTAGTTATGTAGTCGCCGCCCCAATATTACTTCCAAGAAAATCCAAAGCCGTCTCTAAGACGGCTTTTTTTTGCCTGCAACCAACACAAGCAGCGCTTAACAGGAACACATTGATTTATAAACGATTGTTTGTACCAAACCACACAATCAGTGCTGGCAATGCACCGGTTTGGCGAATTTGTGACAGCTTATGCAGCCCAGCGGAAACCGCCAGCCTCAAAGACATCCTTGTCCAATAAAGCTGCTGTTTGGACTGACAGTCTTAGTCGGTCTCGATAGGCAAGCCGGCCAAGACTTCTTCGAGTCTGCTTTCCACGATATTTAGATGATGGGTCAACAGGCTGCTTTCCTGTGGCCGTGGCGGCAAAGTCGCC
>JBJSYX010000194.1:0-2463 GCA_046090005.1 Methylomonas sp.
CGCTTTTACCTGCCAGCATGGTTCCCAGTTTTTGAGCGTCATCAGCTGAATCGTTAAAATCTTTTATCAAAATATATTCGTAAGTAATAAACTGTTTTTTATTTAACGGTATCTGGTCAATATATGAAAATACTTCATCAAGCGGGTATTTTTTATTAATCGGAATCAATTCATTGCGCTTTTCTGCAAACGGCGAGTGCAGCGATAAGGCGAGATTAACTCTGGGGATTTCATCGCTCCAGCGTTTAAGTCCAGGAATATAACCGGCAGTTGAAATGGTGATTTTTTGCACGCCAACTGAGGTGCCGTATTGTGATAAAAAAATCTCACAAGCTTTTTTAACGGCATCAAAATTATGTAGCGGTTCACCTTGACCCATGAAAACAATATTTAAAATCCGTTCTTCTCCGGCTCGATTGTTGGCTAACCAACGCCAAGCTTGTAAAAACTGACCAACAATTTCGCTGGTGGTTAAATTTCTTTTCAGCCCTTGTTCGCCAGTAAAACAAAAAGCACAATTCATGGCACAGCCGACTTGCGATGATAGGCAAATTGAATATTTATTATTGAAAGGAATTAAGACGGTTTCGACTTTGTGATTATCTTTGAGTTTAAACAGAAATTTTACAGTTCGGTCTTTTTCCGATTGATAAACGGTATCGATTTCGGGTAGAGAAAAATCAAAGTGTTGTTCAAAAAAAGCTAAAGCGGGTTTGGCAATTTCATGGCATGAGGTCGTTTGTTTTTTCTTGTAATGCCAGTTAAACAGAATTCTCGCCACTGAACGGTTGAAACTGTGGTTATTTATAATGGTTTCTAAATCAGAATAATTTAGATCGTAAAAAGACGGTTTCAAACATTTTCTCCGAGTAATGCAGCAAGCTGACTATCTGTTATTTGATGTGTGGCAGTTTTGTAATAAGGTTTGCAATTTCTCTAAGCCGAGTTTGCGGGTAAGTTGGATATTGCGTTCTGGTATTTGTTCGGGATTTGGATAGTTAGCCAGGGCTTTTTCTATGCTTTCTTCGCGAATCATATGCAGCATCGGGTATGGCGAGCGGTTAGTGTAGTTGGCGGGATCGTTTGGTAGGGAATCGGCAAAGCAATAATCAGGATGAAAGCTGGCAAGTTGGTAAATACCTTCGTAGCCTTGTTCTATCAGTAAATCATCGGCAATCGCCACTAAGTCTAAAAAATCATCAAAATCTTGATAGCCATCGCTAAAAATTAACAAGCTGGTTTCGCTGGTTGGGTGGTTGTCCAGATGTTCCGCTTCTACAATTAAAGCCTCTAAATGCTGTTCGGTAGCGTCGCCTTCTAAAACTAAGTAGCGAATGCTGTTTTTTTCTTGCTCACGGCGGGCAAATGGGCAGAGGTTGTAATGAATCACAAAGTTGTTTAGCCAAGCTTGGCTGGTGTTGATAATGGCTTGTTGTGGCATGGTTTGGGCTGAAAAATAAGGAATTTAGATATGGTAAATAAAAAACTGCAACGCTGCGGCTTAATTTTGTTAGTTTTGCCATTGGTGGCTTGTGCTGAGGTGTTTCAATGGATCGATCAGCAAGGTCGGCAACATTACAGTGATCAAGCCGATGGCAATGCGCAAAAAATGGCGATTGAAGCGCCACCGACCACTTATTATCAAGTGGAAAAAGTGTTTGATGGCGACACGATTTTGTTGAGTAATGGCAGCAAAGTACGGTTTTTAGGGATTAATACCCCCGAAGTGGCGGGTGGCCGTAAAACCGAAGAACAGGGTGGGCAAGCGGCCAAAAACTGGCTTAAACAGCGTTTGGAACATAACAAAGTTAGTCTGCAATTTGATGTTGAGAAACAGGATAACTATCAGCGTAGCTTGGCTTATGTGTTTGATGAACAGAAACGCAATATCAATTTGGAATTGGTGAAAAATGGCTTGGCGGCGGTGAGTATTTTTCCGCCGAATTTGAAGTATTTGGATCAGTTGTTAGCCGCTCAGCAAAGCGCGGAATCCGCTAAGTTGGGAATTTGGGCTTATCGGCAATATGCGCCTAAGTCGTTTCAAAGTTTGAATCAGGATAATTATCACGGCTGGCAGCGGATTACTGGGGTGATTCGGGCGGTTAAAAAGGCGCGTAAAAATTATTATCTACAATTTTCTGAGCAGGTTTCTGTGCAGGTACCGGATGAGTTTGTTGAGTTATTTCCAGATTTGCAAAGTTATCTGGGTAAGTCGATTGAGGCGAGGGGTTGACTCCTGCACCTGGTCGGCGGCCTTGAGGTCGACGTCCAGCACCTTCTTCAGGTCGCCGCCGAGGATCACGCCCGACGGCAGCAGCAGGCTGTTGTTCGAGTAGTCGTTCGGGATGTCCGGGAAGTCGCCGTAGGACATCACGTTCTGGTTCGACAGGCCGCCGCCGATCGCCGCCCAGTCCTTGTAGAACGACGCGATCGCGAGGAGGTCGGGGATGTAGACCTGGTCGA
>JBJSYX010000195.1:0-6520 GCA_046090005.1 Methylomonas sp.
GATGAAGTTAGGGATTTTTGCAAAAGACAGCGTGGCTAAAACTAATCACGACCAAATCACTACCAAAACCTCTGTAAGCCACTAAAATAAAGGTTTAATGGTGCCGAGAAAAGGACTTGAACCTTCACGGGGTTACCCCCACTAGCACCTGAAGCTAGCGCGTCTACCAATTTCACCACCTCGGCAAAGGTTGCTTGTATCAAGCGATGTGAGCCAGTCATTCTATGAATCACGCCGTTTTTTGTCAATCAATAATCCCGAATCACGAAAGTTTCAAGTTATCCCTTGAAAACCACCAAAAACATCCCCAACTAAGCCAAACCTCATTTTTAAACTTAGTAATCTTAATACAAGAGCATAGATATGACTGTTGAAGCACACAAAGAAACCTTGGGTTTCCAAACTGAAGTAAAGCATTTATTACATTTGATGATTCACTCTTTGTACAGCAACAAAGAAATTTTCCTACGCGAATTAGTGTCCAACGCTTCTGACGCGGCTGACAAACTGCGATTTGAAGCCTTATCGAATGATGCGTTATACGAAGGTGATAGTGAATTAAAAATCCGCATCGATTTCGACGAAGCGAAAAAAACCATCACCATCACCGATAACGGCATCGGCATGACCCGCGCCGAAGTCCAAGACCACATCGGCACCATCGCCAAATCAGGCACTAAACAATTTTTCGAGCGCTTAACTGGCGATCAAGCCAAAGACAGCGAATTAATCGGGCAATTCGGTGTTGGTTTTTACTCAGCATTCATCGTTGCCGACAAAGTGACTTTAACGACTCGCAAAGCCGGCGTTGCCGAAGCAGTGCGTTGGGAATCAGCTGGCGAAGGTGATTACACGCTGGAGACGGTGGAAAAAGCCAGCCGTGGCACTGAAATTGTCTTACACCTAAAAGAAGGCGAAGAAGAATTCTTAAACGCTTGGAAAATCCGTTCCATCATCAAAAAATTCTCAGACCATATTTCATTACCCATTATCATGAGCCGCGAAGTGGCTGCTGAAACCGATGATGACGGCAACGAAACCGCACCTGCTCACCTTGAAGATGAAACCGTCAACACCGCATCAGCTTTGTGGACTAAATCGAAAGACGAAATCAGCGAACAAGACTACAACGAATTCTACAAACACGTTGGCCATGACTTCCAAGACCCGCTCACCCACGTTCACAGCAAAGTCGAAGGCACTAACGAATACACTTTATTGCTTTACACCCCAAGCCGTGCCCCGTTTGATCTGTGGGATCGCGACAGCAAACACGGTGTAAAACTCTACATCCGCAAAGTCTTCATCACCGACGATGCCGAGCAATTAATGCCACGTTACCTGCGTTTTATTCGCGGTGTGATTGATGCTGACAGCTTGCCGCTCAACGTTTCTCGTGAAATCTTGCAACAAAGCAAACAAATCAGCGCCATCAAAACCGGCGCGGTGAAAAAAGTGTTGGGCATGTTGGAAGATTTAGCCGAAAACGATGCTGAAAAATACCAAACCTTCTGGGAACAATTCGGTAACGTCATCAAAGAAGGCCCCATTGAAGATGCGAAAAACAAAGATCGCGTTGCTAAATTGTTGCGCTTCTCTTCGACTCACACCAACGACAAAACCCAAAATGTATCATTGGCTGATTACGTCAGCCGTATGAAAGAAGGCCAAGACAAAATCTATTTTGTCACCGCCGACAGTTTCGCAGCAGCTAAAAACAGTCCACATTTGGAAATCTTCCGCAAAAAAGGCATTGAAGTCCTATTGTTGACTGATCGAATTGACGAATGGCTGGTGTCTAGCCTGACCGATTTCGACGACAAACATCTACAATCGATTGCCAAAGGCGAGCTGGATTTAGAGAAATTTGACACAGAAGAAGACAAACAACACCAAGAAGAATTGAACAAAGACTTTGAAACCGTGTTGTCGCAAATGAAAGAAGTGTTAAAAGACAAAGTCAGCGATGTTCGCATCAGCCACCGTTTAACCGACTCCCCTGCTTGTTTGGTGACCGGTGTTTATGACATGAGCCTGAACATGGAACGGATTATGAAAGAAGCGGGTCAAGCCATGAATATGATGGGCATGGGCGGTAGCAAACCGACGTTTGAAATCAATCCAGAACACGGTTTGGTTAAAGCCTTGAAAAACGAGCAAGATGACAGCCGTTTTGCCGACATCAGCCATATTTTGTTTGACCAAGCAGTATTAAGCGAAGGTGGTCAATTAGATGATCCATCAGCGTTTGTACATAAGCTGAATGGATTATTGCAAGGCTTGTTGGCGTAAGCTTGGTTACACGCTGAACCTAAAAAAGGCTGGGTAAACCAGCCTTTTTTATTTAACTGATGCTATTTAAAGCTATCTGGGTTAAGTGCGTTGCCCTGATTTAACGACTAATTTCGGTAAACCCCAATCGAATCGAAGCCGCAATCATCGCCCTTGCCAATTTCGCGGCATTAGCCGGCATCAGCAAATAATCCGCCAAATTGTCATCCCCTACCCGCTCTAAAGCATCAATCACCTCATCGGCTTGCAATAAAGCTTTATTCAGCGACAAAACGGCACCGGTTTGAAGGCAAAAATCACCCAAATCAATCAAATAACCAGCCATCACTTGCCCAGCCCCAGCCGATTGCGCCAAATGCAGATCAATTAAGGTAAAGCGATTTTTGATGAACACATCGACCACGGTTAGCGTGTCGAGATGATTGGTTTCTGCCACCTGAAACACCGAATATCGAGCTAATCGCATCCGCGACAACAAAACTTGCTCGAACTCGGTCAATTGATTTTTATGCAACCGCAAATATTTTTCGGCCATGTTGAAGCCGTTAGGTTGCAAACCATACAGCCAATAATCCATCAACAACTCGACTTCAATATCGTTGTTCGCATTGACAGCTTTTTTGTGCCACAAGCCTAAATGTTTAGCGCAGGTTTTGATTTCATCAGCATTGGGATTTTTGTAAATCCGAGTGTGAAGATCGAAAAGGCCTCGGCGGATGGTGGGGTAATCGGTGGAGCTAAAGGTTATATTGGTCATAAATAATAAATGTTCATTATGCTTGATAGTGAGTGGGATGCACCCATGATTAAATTAGCGCATCCCCAACCAACCCCAAAAACACTGCCGGCGCATCAACATGCAACCAATGCCCAGTTCCGGCTAACTCGACAATCTCCGCCTTCGGAAACCATTGATAAATGGCCTCCCGACGAATGTAGCTAGACGCTTCACCCGACAGAAATAACACCGAATCAGGATAAGGATTTAAGCCACTGCCATCAGGAAAACCAACAATGTAATCGGCATTGTTATGGAAATAATCCAGATTCACCCGCCAGCGATAAACGCCGTTTTCGAGCACTAGGTTTTGCAGCAAAAACTGCCGATAGCCTAAATCAGCAATCGCGGTTGCCAGCCATGCTTCGGCTTGTTTGCGGTTGCCTAATTCCGCCAATGGCAAATCGCGTAAGGCTTGGATGGTGTTATCAAAACTGTGGCTGTAGCTGACGGGGGAGATGTCAGCAATCAGCAATCGATTGACTTTTTCGGGATGATTTAATGCCAACCACATAGCAATTTTGCCGCCCATGCTGTGACCTAAGAAATCAGCTTGCGCTAAACCGTGCTGTTGCATAAAGGCAATCACATCAGCGGCCATGCTCGGATAATCCATGATCGCTGCATGAGGCGAGACGCCGTGATTACGCATATCCAATACATAGACTTGCCGCTGTTCAGCAAGCTGTTTCGCCATGCCGCGCCAGTTACGCGCGGAGGCGAAAAAACCGTGCAAAATCAGTAACGGCATGGCGGTTTGTGGTTCGCCAAAGCATTCAAAAGCGAGTTCGACTGTTTGCATTGATTATTCCCCGATTAAGCAAACACCGACAATGCGCCTAAAATGCCACCAAACACACCGCCCCAAACCACCAGCCAGCCTAAGTGCTGTTTGATAATCGCTTGCACCATTTCTTTAACCATTTGCGGGGTTAATTCGCTGAGGCGTTTATCAATCACCATCTCCACTTTGCTGACTAATTGTTCGCCAATTTTGTGGGCGTTGAGGCCGTTTTGTAAGGCATTGGTAAAGCGTTCGGAGCTGACCATTTCTTGTAAAGTACCCTGCATTTTGTCGATAAATGGTTGTTTTAACGGCTGTAAAGCTTCTTCGCCGCCCATCATCATTAACATGCCACCGAATGAGGAAGTCATGATTGACGATACCAAGGCTTCATAGACTTTGTCGTAATCCACTGCATCGAGTAAAGGCTCAAGATTCAATACTTTGCTACCTTGTTGTTCTTCGGTTTCGATGAATTGTTCAATATTTTCGATGGTAAAAAACTGCTGCATCATCAGCGATTTTATTGATGCTTTAAATTCCTCAAATCGGGCTGGAATAATCCCCGAGCCATATAAAAATGGCACTTTTTCAAACAACATATAAATCGCTAACCAATTGGTAATTGCCCCAGAGAAGGCAAAAAAACCAATTGCTTTTAAGATTTCGGGGTAATACGGGCTGACGTAGCCAGCAACAATAATTAAAACGGCAATAAAATTGGTTAAAAAGCTTTGGTTCAGTAGTTTTTTCATTTATATCAATAATAAGTTAGAAACAATTAATGAGCTTGATCGCCTTCACGACAAATCAGGGTTAATTTTGCCATCAATTAGCATAATGCGCCGATCGGCTGAACGGGCAAATACTGGATCATGGGTAACAGCAACCACGGCTTTGCCAGTTTGATGCGCCAAGTCGCGGAGAATTTGTTGCACCAAAGCCCCAGAAGCAGTGTCGAGATTACCGGTCGGTTCGTCGGCTAGAATGACTAAAGGATCATTGGCTAAAGCCCGAGCAATCGCGACCCGTTGCCGCTGGCCGCCAGAGAGTTGATGCGGATATTTGTGGCTTTGATCGGCGACACCCAAGCTCTCTAATAAAGCCAAACCACGTTGATTGATTTTGGCTTCGCTTAAACGCCCCAAACGCCGCATGGGTAACGTAACATTGGCTAACACAGTAAATTCCGCTAACAAAAAATGAAACTGAAACACAAAACCGAGTTTTTCCAATCGACGCTTGGCTAATTGTTGCTCATTAAGCCGCGAAACATTTTCATCATCCAGCCAAAGCCGCCCGCTGCTTGCGACATCCAACAAGCCCAACAAGTAAAGCAACGACGATTTACCAGAACCCGATGGCCCCATGATGCAAACAAATTCACCGGCCTGAATCTCCAGACTAATATCATCAACCAAGGTCACAGGCATTTCACCCGCCAAGCGGCGAACCAGATTTTCGGCTTTTAAAATGCTCACCTATGCCCCTCGCAAAATTTCCACTGGATGCACTTTACCCGCCCGTCTAGCCGGTAAATAAGCCGCCAAGATACAAGACGACAGCGCGAACAAAACCGCCAATTCAAATTGTTCAATCCCCCACCAAATCGGCAAAAAGGCTTTTTCGGTAACGCCCGGTGGTTTAACTTCAATAGTAGACAGAATATGCATTAAACCCGCGCCCAACAACAAGCCAAACAAACTGCCAATAGCGCCGATAATGCTGCCTTCAAATAAGAAAATCAGCCGAATGTCGGCAGCGTGAAATCCCATTGATTTCAAAATGGCAATATCGCGGGTTTTCTCGATGACAATCGTCGATAAGGTGTTGTAAATCCCGAATGAAGCGACAATTAAAATCGCCAACACCACGCTGAACATGATGATGTTGCGGACAGTTAGCAAACTTAAAATATCTTCCGAAGCTTCTGTCCAAGAAGTGGCTTTATAGGCAATGGCGGTT
Source organism: Methylomonas sp. (assembly GCA_046090005.1). Taxonomy (GTDB): domain Bacteria; phylum Pseudomonadota; class Gammaproteobacteria; order Methylococcales; family Methylomonadaceae; genus Methylomonas. The sequence continues at coordinate 5,820 of JBJSYX010000195.1, forward strand.
TCGATGCGATGCGCAATGTCGCGAGCTTGATAAGGATCATCCAGCTGGATGATGAAACGATTAATCCGATTCGGTCTATCGAACATCACTTGTGCCCGTTTTAAATTCGCAAAGCTTTGGCTTTCATCATAAATCGCGTTGCCCGTGCGAAAAATGCCAACCACTTTCATCACCCGCGAACCGCCGTCTTGAGTAGCGACACTGAGATTGCGCCCCAAGCCAATTTGGAATTTATCCGACAAGCCGCGACCAATAATGATGCCATTGGGATTGGCGGTCAGCGCCTCTAAACTACCTTCTTGGATTTTTTCGCGAATCGTCGAAACTTTGTTCATTTTGCTAGGAATTATCCCCGACAAGCTGCCCGCTTGATCGCGACCCGCAAAACTCAGCACCACCGGCCCAATCAAAACCGGTGCAATGCGTAAGCCGGGCAAGGTTTCAATTAAAGCCAGTTTTTCGCGATAGCTACGAATCCCGCGCACTTCGGTTTTAGGGGTTAAATGCTGAATATGCACTGCACCGTCTGTCCAACGTAATTGCGCGGGTTGAATTTGTGGATGACGATATTCGTCATAAACCGTGATGTGTGGACTGTTATCAACCAAGCGTTTGATGAAATCTTGCTCCGAGCCGCGCATTAAAGCCGACACCGCCAAGAAAAACGCCACACCCAATACCACACCCGACAAAGACACCAA
>JBJSYX010000196.1:0-5038 GCA_046090005.1 Methylomonas sp.
AACTGAAACTATTAACCCAGCTCCTGAAGTTCCAGTTAAACCAGGCAGTTTTAATGTAATGTTTGCTGGCAATATAGGCGAGGCGCAGGATTTTGAATGTATTTTATCTGCGGCAGCATTACTAAAAAGTCATTCCTACATACGCTGGTTGATTGTAGGAGATGGTAGAATGTCGAGCTGGGTTAAATCACAAATTGAATTGCGTGAACTGAGCCAATGTGTAATTTTACTAGGGCGACATCCGGTTGAGAGGATGCCTGATTTTTTTGTTCATGCGGATGCAATGTTGATGACATTAACCGATCAAGAGATTTTCTCAATGACCATTCCGGGCAAATTACAATCCTATTTGGCTGCAGGTATGCCAATTATTGCGGCTTTGAATGGTGAAGGAGCAGATGTGATTAACCTCGCCAATGCAGGTTTTTCTTGTCCAGCGGGAAATTCAGTTGCATTGGCTGAATTGGTTATCAAGATGTCTGGATTATCAGCAGACGATAGAAAAAAAATGGGAAATAATGGATTGGAATTTAGCAAGCGTGAGTTTGATCGGAGTATCGCGATTGATATGGCAGAAAAATATTTGTCTGGTTTGTGCAAATGAAAAGGTTATTTGATCTGGTACTTGGTCTGTTAGCCAGTATCGCTTTACTTATACCTGTCATCTCAGTTGCACTTGCTGTTCGATTAACCTCTAAAGGTCCTGCTCTCTATTGGTCGGATCGTGTTGGTCGGCACAATAAACTATTCAAAATGCCTAAGTTTCGCAGTATGCGGGTAGGCACACCAGCTGTGGCCACCCATTTATTAGCCAATCCAGAATCGGTGTTAACCCCGATTGGTTCGTTTTTACGCAAAAGTAGCTTGGATGAATTACCACAGCTATGGAGTATTTTGGTTGGTGATATGAGCTTTGTCGGCCCGCGTCCGGCTTTGTTTAATCAAGACGATTTAATCGCTTTACGCACTGAATATGGTGTACATCAGTTAATACCCGGTCTAACCGGTTGGGCGCAAGTTAATGGTCGTGATGAATTACCGATTCCTGAAAAAGTAAAATTTGATGTTGAATATTTACAGCGTCAATCGATTGGTTTTGATTTGTATATTCTCTGGCTTACCTTTGTTAAAGTGGTTCGCAGAGATGGTGTAACCCATTGAACACTAAACTTTTAATTATCGGTGCAGGTGGTCATGGTCGATCTGTAGCTGAGGCTTTATTAGCGGCGGGTGTGTTTGATATTGCGGGTTTTGTTGATGATAATGCGCCAATTTCGACTGAAATTTTTGGATTGCCGATATTAGGTCAAATCACTGACTTGCCCTCATTAACCGATATAGCCTCGCATGTGATTGTGGCAATTGGTCATAATCCTTTACGCCAACAATTATCTGAGCAGGTTTTGTCACTAGGGTTTCAGTTGGCAACCGTTATTCATCCTAAAGCAATTGTTTCACCCAGCGCTATCATTGGATCTGGTGTGGCTGTCATGGCTGGAGCGATTGTTGGTACAGAGGCCAAACTAGGTACGGGTGTTATTGTTAATTGCGGCGCTGTAGTTGATCATCATGCAAAAGTTGAAGATTTTGCGCATTTGGGTGTCAATGCTTGCATGGCTGGCGGCAGTGTTTTAGGTGCTAGCGCTTGGATGCAAGCAGGTTCGTCATTAGGTTACGGGGTAACAATCACAGCCAATCAAGTGTTATTACCGAATCAGGGGGTTGTGGCTTAAGCTTGTTTTAGTCAGCGTTGTAGACTAGGTTTGTCCTGTCTATTTGAGAAAAATTTGTGAGGATTATATGACTGATGATGAATTGAAAGCGCTAGTTGCAAGCCTAGTAGAAGCCCAAAAAGCAACTGATCAGCAAATCAAGCTTAATGCCGTTGCACAAAAAGCAACTGATGAACAAATTAAGCGTACTGACGAACAAATGAAACGCACTGACGAACAAATGAAGCGTACCGACCAACAGATAAAACGCACTGACGAGCAATTAAAGCGTACCGATGAAAAACTTGAACGGATTGGTATCACCGTCGGCAATATTGGCCAGAACCAAGGCGCAGTTGCAGAGGAGTTTTTTTATAATTCCTTAAAAGACACTCAAACTTTGGCAGGTATTCATTATGAATTCATCGATAAAAATATTTCTCGAACTCATAATGGTATTACTGATGAATACGACATGATTTTGATTAATGGCCAAGATGTTGCGATTATTGAGGTTAAATATAAAGCTCACGAAGCGGATTTAAAAAAGTTAATTACTAAGAAATATTCTAATTTTAAAAACCTATTCCCAGCTTACAAAGATTACCGTCATCATTTAGTGTTGGCAACTTTTCATCTCTATGACGATCTTAAAGAACAAGCCTTAAAAAATAATGTGATTGTCTTGCAACGCAAAGGTGATGTCGTTCAGAGTTATCTGCCAAGCTAATCAATTATTGCAACCAAAAGGAATTATTATGTTTGACGACAAGTTTTTTGAAGATTGGCTGGATAATCAGGCGCAAAAAGTCATGGATCAAGTTGCTAATGGAAAAAGTATTTCATCTGATCAAATGATGATTTTGATGCTTAAAGCGCAGACTAATCACTTTGCTCATTTAGATATAGATTTACGCATTGAAATGAAAGCACTTCGGGAGGATATGGACAAACGTTTTGAACAAGTTGATAAGCGCTTTGAGGATGTCAACAAACGTTTCGAGCAAGTCGATAAGCGTTTTGACCAACTCACATCGCGAATGGATCATTTTATGGTTTGGTCATTTGCTACCACCTTAACTGTAGGCGGAATAGTTATTGCTGCGATTAAATTTCTCTAAACTAAAATCAGTAAACTTTTGCTGATTTTCTCAAGCGCTTAATATCTATGTTAGAAACTGTTTCTGATTTTCTGCTGAATATGCCACGTATTTTTAAGCGTATTTTAGCTGTGTCTGTTGATTTTTTATTAAGCACCATTGCCGTTTGGCTGGCATTTAATATTCGTTTAGATAGTTGGACAGAATGGTCTGACGCGCATTGGGCGGCATTATTGGTCAGCTGGACAATAATGTTGCCTTTATTTGTGGTGTTAGGTTTGTACAGGGCTATTTTCCGCTATGCTGGCTTATCTGCACTCTATACAGTATTAAAAGCGATTGCCATTTATGCCATTCTTTATGGTGTGGTCTTTATATTTATAGGCATTCCTGGCGCTCCTCGTTCTGTTGGCCTTTTACAACCATTATTACTATTAATAGGGGTTGGACTTTCTCGCTCCTTAGTTCGCTATTGGTTAGGAGGCTTATATCAAAGCCGTTTAGTATTAAATACTTTACCTCAAGTATTAATTTATGGTGCTGGAGCTGCTGGTAGGCAATTAGCTGATGGACTAAAGAGTAGTTCTGAAATGCATGTCTTAGGTATGTTAGATGATGATGACCGCTTACATGGACATCTGTTAAATGGTCTTAAAATATACAACCCAGCTAATCTGGTTAAACTTGTAAAACACTACAAAATTGATTATATATTATTAGCAATGCCGTCGATTTCTCGACATAGGCGAAATCAAATATTAGAACTGATACGCCATGCTCATGTTTCTGTACGAACAGTACCAGGATTAATGGATTTGGCACATGGCCGAGTACAAGTATCTGATTTGCGAGACTTGGATATTGACGATTTATTAGGTCGAGACCCAGTTATTCCCAATCAATTTCTAATTGCAAAAAACATTACTGCTAAAACCGTGCTAGTAACGGGAGCGGGTGGTTCAATCGGTAGCGAACTGTGCCGACAAATTATCAAATATCAACCTTCAAAATTATTGTTTGTAGAGTTATGTGAGTTTGCTTTATATTCAATTCATCATGAGCTAGAAAACACCTTATCAACTAACGATCAATCGATAACTTTAATTCCATTACTCGCTAATGTTCGTGATACTGATCGTATCCAAGAGATATTCAGCACTTGGAGACCTCAAACTGTTTATCATGCCGCAGCCTACAAACATGTTCCACTTGTAGAACATAATCCTGCTGAAGGTATTAAAAACAATGTGTTTGGCACGCTAACGGTTGCGGAACAAGCGCTTGCTCATAATATTAATGACTTTGTATTAGTAAGTACCGATAAAGCGGTTAGACCGACTAATATTATGGGTGCAAGCAAACGCCTTGCTGAAATGGTACTTCAAGCGTTAGCACACAAAAACATCTCAAATAACAGAACAACATTTAGCATGGTGCGGTTTGGTAATGTTTTAGGTTCTTCTGGTTCAGTTGTGCCCTTATTTCGCCGTCAAATTAAAGCCGGTGGACCTATTACACTGACTCATAGCGAAATTACTCGTTACTTTATGACCATTCCTGAAGCCGCTCAACTGGTAATCCAAGCGGGGGCGATGGCAAATGGTGGTGATGTATTTGTTTTGGATATGGGTGAACCGGTTAAAATTATTGATCTGGCTAAACGTATCGTCGAACTATCAGGCCTGTCTTTAAAAGACGCTGATAATCCTAATGGTGATATTGCAATTGAAATAACCGGATTGCGCCCTGGTGAAAAACTCTATGAAGAATTATTAATTGGTGACAATCCTTTGCCAACCAATCATGCACGCATTATGAAATCTCATGAACAATTTTTACCGTGGGATGAACTAGATAATCACCTTAAATTATTAGATGTTTCACTGAAAGAAATCAATGTGCCGCTTATTAGAACGATACTTAAAGAAATAGTGTCTGGCTATCAACCTGATGCTAATATCGTGGATTGGATATATTTAGAAACCCAAAAACCAGAACGATTCAGTAACTGATAATTATAAAAAATTGAGCTATCAAAATGACAACTGAAAATACCATAACTAATGATGACGAAATAACACTACTAGACATCTGGAGTTTTTTATTACGCCAGTATAAAACCATTTTGATCATCATGACTATTATCATGATTTCCACATTAGCTTATATTCTTTCGAAACCAACCATTTATCAAAGCAAAACCAGCATCATTATTGGCGAACAACT
>JBJSYX010000197.1:0-3926 GCA_046090005.1 Methylomonas sp.
GGAATCCGTTTATTTACGACACAAACAACCATAAGCTACTGTTTAGCCTAGAAAAAATCGATAACAATCAAACTTATAACTGCATTTTGTTTACTAGCGACCAAAACGCCAATGGTCGTTTGGATGAAGACGAATACTTTGGTTATCAACGTCGCTATGACAGCCGTACTAAAAACTATACGGTCAAAATCGGCGCTAAAACTGCCACCAGCTGTAATAGCGGTAACTGGGAATCAATCAGCGATGAAAACACCGTCAACATTAGCGAATTAAGCTTTATCCCCTACCCTCAACGCCTCGGACAACAACAGCATTTAATCCATTGCAACATCGAAATTCATTTAAGCGGCTACTTAGTCAGCGATCCCAACGTCAGCCTCAATCTAAACCAATCGCTTAGCTTGCGTAACCCCATTTACGACCCCAGCGACAATGCACCTATCTGCCAATAACGCTATCAACCAACAAAACGGTGGCATCAGTTTAGCGACCGCCTTAATTTTGCTGCTTTGCACTAGCTTAGTGGTGATGTATGCCGCTAAACAGGCGGTGCTGGAACAAGCAATTGCTGGTAATCAATACCGTTATTTGAGCGCCTTTGCTCAAGCGGAAGCAGGAGTAAATCAAGCACTAGCGGCTTATAAAAACAATGCCACCGACACGCCCTGCCAACTCAATAATAAAACCAGCTGGAGCAATCAAACCTTTTGCGCTCAAATTAGCCAACAAACTGTCAATGACCAAGCCATCGCTCAAATCAATGCCAAAGCCAGTTCTGATGACAAAACCGCTAACATCGATCTACACCAATACATCGGCTTTAGTCCTTTACTGACTAATAACTCGCCCGCTGCGGCTTTGATAGTGGCTGGTACGCTCAATGCAGAAACGCCGCTACAAATCGCGGTTAATCCTAATGGTGGTGGCATTGGCGTGCCGGTATCCATTTGGAGTCGTGACGCCATCAACTTGAACAGTGCTTCTTTACGTTGCCAAGCGCTTGATTTAACCAATCAAAATTGCAGTAATCCTTTAGCAAGCGATTTAGACCTAGTACAAAATGTCGGCAATGGCTTTCCTGATCTGTTGGCTTATTTATTCGGCTATCCCAGCAATCAAGCCAACTGGTTAAAAGAAAAAGCCAAACTAATTAACCCAGAACAATGCCAATCCCTCAACCAAGCCGCGGGTTTATATTGGGTAGAAGGCAACGGCAGTTGTGTCATCGACCACGCCGGACAAAGTGACCAACTCGACACCAGCGGCTTTGATCCACAATTAGTGATCTTGGTGCTTAACGATGTACCTTTGCAACTAAAAGCCAACAGCCAGATTGTCGGTTATGTGCTGATGTTTAGTGATCAGTCGCCACAGCAAATCAACATCGAAACCAACGCCTGCATCTTGGGTGGTTTATTCAGCAATCAGGATTTAAGCATCAACCAAGGCAATAGCTTAAAACTGGTTTGGAGTGATTATTCAGCGATACTTAAGCATCCCAACAGTCCAACCAACAGCACTATCGGTTTATTAGCAGGCGGTTGGCGTGATTTCTAAACAAACTGGTTTTGGCCTGATTGAAGTATTAATTGCCTGTTTGGTGTTAGGCATTGGTATGGCGGCTTTAGTGAAATTGGAAAACGTGTATTTACAAGCCAGCCGCTTATCCAAAGCCCGCAATATTGCCCTAAATCTGGCACAACAAAAACTGGATGATTTAAGAAGCTTTAGTCAATTAACAGCTAGCGCTAATCAATTTACTTACAGCGACATCGAGACCAATCAAGGCGGCACGCTGACAGCAAAAGGCTTATTAAAATTCCCCGCTGGCTTAGTCACCGGCTATGCCGATAGCTATCAATTAACTTGGACAGTGGAAAACGGCTATTGGTATCAGCAACATTTGACCTACAGCCCACCAACACCCTTACCTGCCTATCCCGACCAAAAGCGAGTCACAGTCAACCTCGATTGGGCTGATCAACATCTACAATTGCAAACTATCATTGCGGCAATCTCACCCAATATAACGGCTGAATTGGCTAATCAACACAGCAGCGATTCGGTTATTCACCCTGACATTCGCTACACATCGAGTAAGCAAGAAGAAATTGCCACTACCGGCAACGAAACGGGCGATCAACGCCAAACCATCGCCCTAAATACACCCCACAATCAAATCAATGCTTATACCTATAACCTAGCGGGCAAACTACTAAGACAAGAAGAATTCACCACTATTGCTTGTAACTGCGCTTTTAGCAGTCGCGGACCCGCTTACACAGCAGCGCACGGGCAATGGGATGAGCTAAAAAAACAGTTGATCGATCGAACTGGCGATTTGGTGATTAAAGACCGTGGCTGTCAAACCAATGGTATCGACAGCCAATGTATTGACAGCAATGATTTATGCAGCCGTTGCTGTAACGATCACCACGACCCAAGTTCTAATCAGCTAGATACCCACCATATTCCCTACTGCGATCCAGAACAGGGCATTTTCGACCGCTGTTTTGATCCGTTTCGCGGCATTAGCGATTTTAGTTTCGGTAAACATCTGCATTACACCACGAATGGCACAGTCGCTAATAGCGGTGCTTATTTAGAAAGTTGTCGGATGAAACGGATTGATGGCCGTTGGCAGGTTTATCAAGATTGGCATCGGGTAGCATTAAACGCTATGCCACGAAAAATCTTTAGCGAACATCAATCAAACTATAAAAACTACGTCATCAGCATGATTGATGCGATTTTGGACAGCTCGATTAGCCAGTTTAACGGCCAAGACAATAGCGAAATCAATTGGCCACCAGCACCCGAGCTGTTCAACGCCCCGCTGCAACTAGCCCTCGGTGACAGCCAAACCTTAACCGCTCACGGCCTTTATATCGATTATCTCAACCCCGAATTACTCAATGCCTTGCGCCAACAAAAACAGCATCATCAAGATTATCCAAGCAATCTGCCGATTTATGACATTGAACTAAGCGATTTCGTCCAAGACTGCCAAGCGCCACGCGGCTGGTGTTCGTCTAATCCTCAACAAGTCACAATCAATGCCTACCAAATCCAAGCACTGTCCATCACCACCGAACCGACCCACATCAGCTTTGGCTTTGCTCGCAGCAACAGCGGCTTAGCCAAATTCAACCAAGCAGTTGATGTTTCTTTAGCCGCCAATAGCGACGACATCATTGATCAAGCCTTACTCGCCATCAGTGTATCGGCTCAGATAATCCCCAACTCGCCCTAAACCATCAGCCCAGCGGTTTTCTCAACCCCCGCCATCGTGTACCATGTCTTAATAACCGTGTGCGGTGGTGTTGACTTTTTATAGCCAGCAACCACAAACGACACCAATCAAATCAGATACTTATGCGAATACTCAACCTTTTTTACAAAAACATTAACTCGCTGGAAGGCGAAGGCCGCATCGATTTTGCCCAAGGGCCAATCGCTGAAAGCGGGGTTTTTGCGATCACAGGGCCTAATGGCTCGGGTAAAACCAGTATTTTAGATGTCATCACCTTAGCCCTATACGGCGAAACATTTCGTTTTAGCAAACCGGCTGAGCATGTGATTACCAAAAACACCGAGCAAGGTATCGCCCAAGTTGAATTTGCCTTAGGCGGTGAAACGTACCGTTCTAGCTGGCAAGTTAACCGCGATGACTTACCGGGCATGAGTTTGAGCCGAATTAGCGGCGAAGCGGAACAAGTTCTCGCCCAGAATCCTAGCCAAGTCCGTCAACAATTGTCAGAAATTACTGGCATGGATTTTCATAAATTCAGCAAATCGATGGTGTTACCACAAGGCGATTTCGCGGCTTTTTTGAATGCCCTCGACAGTGAACGGATGGATATTTTGGAAAAAATCAGCGGCGCTGATTTATACGCTCAATATCAACGTCAAGCTGAACGCCAACT
>JBJSYX010000198.1:0-8687 GCA_046090005.1 Methylomonas sp.
TTTTGATTTTTTGCCAGCCAGTTGTTGGGGTTCCGCTTTTTTCGGTGCTTGAAATAATTGCTCGGTGTCGATGTCATCTAGCCATTGATTATCAGGAATCCTTAAATCCAATTCCGCATGGTATTCAGGAATTTCCTCAAACACGACTTCCGGCTCTGCGGGTGGGATTTTTCGTTTTTTAGCTTCAGCGTTTAGGCTGATTAACAACAACAAACAAGCCAGTAATGCCCTAATTTTGCTTGGTTTGATGGTGTGATGTAAAGAATTAGAGTGGCTCATAATTGCTCTCACGCAGGAATACCTTTAGCTTTAGGGTACTTAGAAAATTATAAAAATTCAATTGCTTGTCTAGCTTTTATCAGAAAATACTTTAAACCCTTGCGGTCATCTAATTGTCGCTGTAAGCGGCTGTGGTACTATCTCCATCCCGATTTTTTCCAAAAATGTATGAATCAGTTGCCACACACACCGCAGTTAATTGACCGCTTTGGACGGATCGTTAATTACCTGCGGGTATCGATTACCGACCGCTGTGATTTTCGTTGCCTGTATTGCATGGCCGAAGACATGGTGTTTTTGCCGCGCGGACAAATTTTAAGTTTGGAAGAACTTCACTTTATCAGCCAAGCCTTTGTCGAACTCGGTGTCAGTAAAATTCGTATTACCGGCGGCGAGCCTTTGGTGCGTAATGGTGCCTTAGGTTTATTGCAGCAACTAGGCCAATTATCCGGTCTTGATGAATTAGTCATCACCACTAACGGTTCGCAATTAGCCAATATGGCTGCCGATATTAAAGCTGCAGGTGTTAAGCGAATTAACATCAGCTTAGATACTTTAGACGCTGCTAAATTCAAACAATTAACCCGCACTGGCGATTTAGCGCAAGTGCTAAAAGGCATTGATGCTACCATCGCTGCTGATTTTCAGCGGATTAAAATCAACGCGGTGATTTTAAAAAATCGTAATCATCAAGAAGTCGCCGATTTAGTTCAATTTGCGGTCGATAAGGCCATTGATATTAGCTTTATCGAAGAAATGCCATTAGGCGTGGTCGATCAACACAATCGTGCCGAAGCTTATTATCCCAGTCATTTAATTAAACAAGATTTGCAACAACGCTTTGAGTTAGTGGCGATTGCCGATAAAACCGGTGGGCCATCGGATTATTGCCAAGTGGCTGGTACGCAAACGCGAGTAGGTTTCATCTCGCCACACAGCGCCAATTTTTGCAGTAGTTGTAATCGGGTGCGATTGACTGCCGAAGGCCGATTATTACTGTGTTTAGGTAATGAACATTCAGTCGATTTAAAAGCCATCGTTCGCCAATATCCCAACGATATAGATAGATTAAAACAAGCGATTATCGAAGCGATGCAAATCAAGCCCGAACGTCACTATTTCGATCTTAACGAGCAACCGATTATCATGCGCCACATGAATGCCACTGGTGGTTAAAAGGAGGAAAAAATCATGTCAAATAACAGAGCCCAACAAATTGTCGCCGAAGCGCGACGCAATAAAGAAGAACGCGAAAAAGGTTACCGTGAACAAGCTTTAAAGCTCTATCCGTGGATTTGCGGGCGTTGTACTCGCGAATTTGATTTAAAAAATCTGCGCGAACTAACCGTACATCACGTTGACCACAATCATGACAACAATCCCAGCGACGGCAGTAATTGGGAATTATTGTGCGTTTATTGCCACGACAATGAACATCAACGTTTTGAAGAGCAGATTCGTTACGGTGGCAAATCGGCTGCTGAAGCCAAATCCGGTGGCGGTACGTTTAATCCGTTTGCCGATCTTAAAAGCCTGATGCAAAACAAATAATGCAAAAGTGTCGCTGGGCGTTAGGCAGTGCTAACGAAGCGCATTATCACGATACCGAATGGGGCGTTCCGCTCCACGACGATAGGCAATTATTTGAGTTTCTGATTTTGGAAGGTGCGCAGGCCGGTTTAAGCTGGCGCACCATTCTCAATAAACGTCCCGCTTATCGACTAGCGTTTGATGATTTCGATCCGGTCTTGATTGCCAATTACGACGCTGAAAAATTACAAAGCTTGTTGGTGAACCCTGATCTGGTGAGAAATCAATTAAAACTGCAATCAGCGATTAGTAATGCTCAAGCCTTTCTTAAAGTCCAACAGCAATTTGCTAGTTTTGATGCTTATCTTTGGCAATTTGTTGATGGTAAACCGATTCAAAACCATTGGCTGTCTCATCAGCAACTTCCCACCTATACCCCAGTTTCCGAACAACTCAGCCGCGATTTACAACAACGTGGTTTTAAATTTGTCGGTAAAACTATTTGTTATGCCTATATGCAAGCGGTGGGTATGGTGAACGACCATACGTTGGATTGTTTTCGTCATCAACAGTTGGCAAGCTATTAAATTTTTAATTTTCTGATGATTTTTTTAAACCGTCTTCGACCAACTATTTCGCTTTACTTGTTACTGATCATGCTAATGATGAGCGGTAACGTGCTTGCGGCGCTAGAAACTATCGACTTTCAGATACGCTGGCATCATCAATTCCAATTTGCCGGCTATTACGCGGCAGTCGAAAAAGGTTTTTATCAAGAAGTCGGTTTGGATGTCAGGATTCATGAGGCCGGGCCAAGCAAAGCACCTATCGAAGAAGTCTTGGCAGGACGCGCCCAATACGCTGAAGCCAATAGCGAATTACTTTATGCCAGAATGCAAGGTAAGCCTGTAGTTGCTCTAGCGGCTATTTTTCAACATTCGCCTTCGGTATTGCTAGCCAGAAAAGAATCCGGCATTAATTCACCGCATGATTTGATGGGTAAAAAAGTCATGCTGAGCAGTAGTATTGATTCTGATTTTTTGGCGATGTTTTTACGCGAAGGCATTGCAAGCGACAAAATTACTATTTTGCCATCCAGCTTTGATTTTGAAGATTTAATTAGTGGTCGAGTTGATGCATTTAACTCTTATTTAACCAACGAGCCTTTTTACATGATGCAAAAAGGAGTGGAATATACGATTATCAATCCCAGTAATTATGGTATTGATTTTTATAGTGACATTCTTTTTACCAGCGAACAGGAGCTAAAACAAAACCCACAGCGTGTGGCTGTATTTCGACAAGCCAGTTTAAAAGGCTGGCGCTATGCGATGGACCATCCTGATGAAATCATCGATTTATTTATTAATTAATAAATACCAAGTCGAAAAATCACGCGCGCATTTGCAATTTGAAGCAAAGATCATGCGTAAATTAATTTTGCCGGATTTAATTGAAATTGGTCATATGAACCTAGGTCGTTGGCAGAGGATGGCGGATGCGTTTATTGAAGTCGGCATGGGAAATAAAGATTTTTCCTTGGATGGATTTATTTATCAGAATGAATATTCAGCGGAACAGATCGAAAAACTCAAACAAACTATTTTGATTGAAACTTTGTTGGGCGGGGTTTTGCTATTGTTGGTCAGCGTGTTTTATTTTGCTTGGTCAAATCTGAAAGGCGAAATCGCTAGACGAAAGATTGCTGAAGTTCTGATGCTAGAAAAGGCTAATGCTGAAGTAGAAAAAGAACGTTGGTTGCGTGTTGAAATGAATGGCTTTATGTCAATGTTAGGCCATGAATTACGCACACCATTGGCGGTGATTGATACGTCTGTACAGAGTCTGGAATTACAGCCTGGTGCCGAAATGCCTGCTTTAGCTCATCGCCATCAGCAGATTCGTCAAGCAATTAGCCGATTAGATAAGCTAATTAATGATGTATTAGCCCGAGATAGATTAGAGGCTAGTTCATGGGCAATTAATCAGCATGTTTGGCCCTTATCGAAATTAATTGATGCATTATTATCAAGTTATGGTCTTAGTTTTCCTGATAATGTTGATTATAGCGAACAAGTTTTTGAATTAGTATTATCCGATAACCATTGTCGATTAATGATTAACGCCAATAATTATTGGGCTTCAGCTTATGGGGATTTACAGTTACTTCAAGTTGCGATTAATAATCTAATCGATAACGCTGCTAAATACGGTGATTTTAATAGTGTTATTAGAGTCGATTTTAAAATTGTTAACCAAAATAGTTTACGGATTAGTGTTGCTAATCAATCTGACCCATTAACTAAACCACAGTTAAAAGAAATTTTCGATAAATACATGCGAATTGGCGAGCATAAAGCGATTGCCGGTGCCGGTCTAGGGTTATTTCTAGTGAGACATATTGTCAATCTGCATAAAGGCAGCGTTAGGGCAATTAATTTACCGAATCGATGGTTGTGTTTTGTCATGAGATTGCCATTGAATCTAAATGATGAGTATGAAGATGGCTATTGATCAACCTGTTACAGTCCTTTTGAAGCAGTTTTTCTGACTAATACGAATGGTGTTGATGAAATTTATGGATGACTTAATACTAAAATGAGTTGTTTACGAGATAAATTGTCACGCTTTGATTCGCGTTTAAACATACAACCCTATTGCACAATTGACTATGCGTTGGTTGGGTCAAACATACAGATTAAAGCGAGTTAATTAATGCATTAAACTTGTCGGTCAGTATTTTGCCAAACCCTTACGCATAGTTTCAAGAATCAACATGACTAAACAGCAAGGCACAATTAGCCACCAAACCGCTAACGAAATAGGTGCAGTGCCAAATAATTGATTCCCCCAAGGCGTATAGACTATCAACATAATCAAAATCATTTCTAAAACCACACCCCATAAAACTAATGAATTAGAGAAGGTTGTGATACGCAATAAAGGACTAACCGGATTTTTACAAATAAACACATTCACGACTTGCATCAAAATAATTGCCGTTAAACAGGCAGTGGTTGCCTGTAAATAAACCGGATTATGGCTATCTAAACTTTGTCCCCAAACCCAACCGGCTTGCTGTAACACAAAATAATAAGCTGCCATTGCCGCCGCGGCTTCTAATAAACCTAAAAATAAATACGCTCTTAATACCAAAGGCCAGTTTAGCAAGCGTTCTTGTGCAGGGCGGGGCGGTTTGGTCATGATACCGGGTTCGGGGTTATCAGCCCCCAAGCCCAGCGCCGGTAACATATCAGTGCCTAAATCGACCGCTAGAATCTGAATAATGGTTAACGGCAGTGGGATGTTGAATAAGGCAAAGGCTAAATAAGGCACTAATTCCGGTACGTTAGAGGTCAGAATGTAAGTTAAAAACTTGCGGATATTGGCATACACCGTTCGACCTTCCTCAATCGCCGCAACAATGCTGGCAAAATCGTCATCTAATAAAATCATGTCTGCCGCTTGTTTGGCGACATCAGTGCCGCTAATCCCCATCGCAATCCCAATATCAGCCATTTTTAGCGCTGGCGCGTCATTGACGCCATCGCCGGTTACCGCAACCACCTGTTTTTTGTTCTTCAAGGCTTTGACGATGAGCATTTTTTGATCGGCTGCGACGCGAGCAAAAATCAGCTCCGGCGCGTCTAAGGTCAGCTGTAATTGGGTGGGTGACAGTTTGCGTAATTGATCGCCGGTAATCACTACCGGATTATCGGTTTGGATTTGGCCGATTTGCCGGCCAATCGCCAAGGCAGTGTGAGGATGATCGCCGGTGACCATAATCACTTTAATGCCCGCTGTTTTACATTTGCTAATCGCGGCAGGGACAGCGACACGCGGCGGGTCGGCTAAACCCACCAAGCCACCTAAAATCAGATTGTGTTCGCTATCAGCGAGATCATCGGTATTGTCTAGCTCTCGCCAAGCAAACGCCAACACCCGTAAACCATCTGCCGCCATGGTTTCCAGCGCCTGAATGAAACCTTGGCGATGCTGATCGGTAATCGGCAAAATCTCAGCGCCGATTTGTACCCGATTGGCTAATGGCAACAACATTTCCAATGCGCCTTTGCAATACAACATGATGCCGGTTGGGGTTTGATGAATCGTTGATAGCCGTTTGCGGTAGGTATCAAAACCGATTTCATTGATTTTTCGGTAATTAACGCTTTGCTTTAAATTGCTTTTCGCCATTGTCACCAAAGCAATTTCCATCGGATCGCCGCTTAACTGGATTTTGCCAGCAGCGGTCATAGGCTTTAAGTTGTGACAAAGCAGGGCGTCGATAAAAAAATCCTGATAGTGCTGTTGTAATTCGGCCTGTTGCTGAATCGCGGTGGATGAAATTAACTGCTGATTGAGATACAGCGTTACCGCTTCCATCCGATTTTCGGTGAGAGTACCGGTTTTGTCGGTGCAAATCACGGTGGCCGACCCCAAAGCCTCGACCGATGGTAAATGCCGAATCAAAGCATGACGTTTTGCCATTCGCTGCGTCGCCATTGCTAATGACAGTGTCAATGTCGGTAATAAACCTTCCGGTACTAGGGCGACGATTATGCCGATTGCGAAAATGAAATTTTCCCAAAATGACAGACCTATACTGTGTCCGATTACAAAAAAGACACAGCCTATGCTTAAAGCCATCAGCGCGACGATACGGCTGAGGCGGATCACTTCTAACTGCAATGGCGAAATCGATGTGCCAGCGGTTTGGGTCAAGTGGGCGATTTTGCCAAATTCGCTGTGCATTCCCGTGGCAAAGATCGCGGCGGTGGCTTCGCCGGACATGATTGAGGTGCCAGCCAACAAAATATTGCGGGCATGAAATAAATCATCACCATTACAAGGCTCGGCATTGCGGGCTTGTGGCATCGATTCACCGGTGACGGTGGCGTTATTGACCCGTAAACTCAATGCTTCGATGACCCGACAATCAGCAGGAACATTATCGCCTTCTTGCAACACAATCAAATCACCGGGGACTAACTCAGCGGCTAAAATTGAGCCAATTTTGCCATCCCGTAGCACTTTCACCGATTGCGGTAATAATTTCTGCAAAGCGGTCATCGCTTGTTCGGCGCGGAATTGCTGCCAAAACGCGAACACGCCGTTAATCAAAATCACCCCTAAAATCGCAAAACCCAAGATATCCATACCGCTACCCGGTTGCTGTGATTCAGCAAAAAATGCCAAGCCAGCCGCTAACCACAGAATCAAGGCAAAAAAATGTACAAACTCTTTGGCAAATCCCCATAGCAAAGACTCGCGCGGCGCTATGTCAATTTGATTAGCGCCGTATTCCAGCAAACGCCGTTGCGCTTCATGATTGGATAAGCCCGTGGCTTTGGTTTTCAGGCTGTTTAGCACTTCATCGGTGCTGAATTGGTGAATTTTCATCGCTTAACTCACGGTAGTTTAAGTGATAAAACTAGCAAATTTTCAGGTTTGAAACTAGCGGTTAGCGAGCATTGGCTGAAGCTATTTGGGTTTGCGCTAAGAAACTGTCCAATTGATTGGCAAAGGCTTGAACATCGCGTTGACTCATTGCTGCCATGCCGCCAGTATCGATGCCACTAGCTCTAAGTGTGTCCATAAAATCACGCATATTCAGCCGCTGTTTAATGTTTTCGCTGCTATAGCGTTCGCCGCGCGGGTTAAGTGCATGAGCGCCTTGGTTAAGTGCATCATTGGCCAGTGGAATATCGCCAGTAATCACCAAATCACCTGCCGATAAGCGTTTCACAATTTCGTTATCGGCAATGTCGTAGCCGGATTGGACTTGTAAAAATTTGATGAAACGCGAAGGCGGGGTTTGCAGGTATTGATTGGCTACCAGAGTCACCGGCGTTTGTGTGCGCTCGGCAGCGCGGTAAAGAATCTCTTTTATCGCCTTTGGACAAGCATCGGCATCGACCCAGATTTGCATGGTGGTGTAAGGGTTAGAGTGAAACAGGGGGTTATCTTAGCTTAACCTTACACATGACAATCTATTTGGTAAACTTGCCGCCAAATTTAACCCAAGGATTAACACGATGAACGCTATTAACTTTGATACGCACGAATTCTTTAACGAATTAAGATCATCAGGCTTTAGTGAGCAACAAGCAGAAACGATTACACGCCTACAAAAAGCTGCTATTGCATCAACACTTGAGCAAGCAAAGCATGAATATGATCTTGATAATATTTCTACTAAACCTGATCTCAACGAATTAGAACTGCGATTAACTATAAAAATGGGCACTATGCTTTCTGTCGCGGTTGCCGCTATTGCTGCACTGGTTAAGTTGCTTTGATAACAGTAGATAATCGTTCTGTTGGTTGTTAGGGCGTTAACAGGACTGTAACTCTTGGTCAGTGAGTGGGCGGTCGTCTTCATCAATACCATCCCAGACAAAATCTTTTTCACGCGGTATTGCTCGTACAGCCGCTAATATTTCTGTAGGGGTCATATCATGGGTTTTCTAGCCATTCATTGTGGGTCTCCGGTTTTTGCTACTGGTACAGTAAGTAAGGTTTTGATTTAATCATGTTGAAAATAAACCACGGCGAATACCCAAAGTAGCGCAAACAGCGAGAAACCGGCAAACACCAGTAATAAACCTTCTTTTAAACCGGATATTGCCCCTTTTAAAAAGGCTTTGAACATGAGTGACCTCTAAATTAAATATCAAAATTTCTATAAGCGTAGGGTGGATAAACGCGATAAGGCGCATTAATAGGGGGGCAATAGGCGATAGCCGTATTGCACCTAAAAGCCTGTGAATACAGGCTTTTGGTCGAAATATCCTTGTTTCTCGAAAATAATTGGCCTTCGATAAGGTGTAATACGCTTCGCTATTACACCCTAAGAACTATCGGTTGAACATGAA
>JBJSYX010000199.1:0-3844 GCA_046090005.1 Methylomonas sp.
CGGAAGCTCACCCATGTAAACTTCTTGTTCGCGAATATCTTTTACTACCTTAGTATTTGCTGGTGCATCTTTATCATAGATGACAAGACGTACCAACACTCTCAAAGGAGCTGAATAAGTAGCGCCACGTTGCTGACATTCTCTTACATCAAAAGCAGGTTCACCTAAGCGATATTTTACATACTCTAAAACAGCATATCCTGAGTGACTAACCACTGGAAATACACTTGAAAATGCTGCATGCAAGCCTTGATTACGTCGCTTGTCAGGATCTGCACCTAACTGCAAGAAACTTGCATATGAATCGATTTGTGTCGCTAAGAGATAGGGAACTTCAAGTACTTCTGAACCTTTCCCAAAATTATTACGTATGCGCTTTTTTTCGGTAAAAGAATAGGCCATATTGCTTCTATACCTTCGTCGTTTGAGATTATTTAGTACTGTTTTTATAAACAGTAAAAGGCCGACGACAAAATGCCGTCAGCCCAGTTTGATAGGCTTATGCCTGATTTGCAGTCAAGCTGCTTATTTGATTTCGGCAGTTGCGCCAGCTTCTTCAAGCTCTTTTTTAGCTGCTTCAGCTTCTGCTTTGCTCACACCTTCTTTCAAGGTTGTTGGAGCGCCTTCAACAGCATCTTTAGCTTCTTTCAAGCCTAAACCTGTTAAGCCACGAACTGCTTTAATAACAGCAACTTTGTTGTCACCGAATCCAGTCAAGATAACATCAAACTCTGTTTGTTCTTCAACAGCAGCAGCCGCTACTGGAGCAGCAACTGCAACAGCTGCTGCAGCTGATACGCCGAATTTTTCTTCCATTGCTGAAATCAAATCAACGATTTCCATAACAGTCATGTTAGAGACTGCATCCAAGATATCTTGTTGTGAAATTGCCATTGTATTTTCCTCTAAATTTTATTGCGTTTACTGATTGACGCGAATTAAGCTGCTTGTTTTTCGTCTCTAACTGCTGCCAATGTTCTAGCAAGTTTTTCAACCGGTGCTTTCATTACCGACATCAACATGCTGATACCTTGGTCACGAGTTGGCAATCTTGCTAGACGTTCAAGTTCTGAACCGTCGTATGCTTGCCCACCTATCGCAACAACTTTTGCAATCAGTTTATTATGACTTTTTGAGAACTCGCTAATTAAACGAGCTGCACAACCAGGATCTTCCATTGAAAATGCAAGAATTAATGGACCAACTAATCCATCTTGCATGCATTCAAATTCTGTACCTGCAACAGCACGTTTAGCCAAAGTGTTTTTGACTACTCGCAAATAAACACCTGTTTCTCTTGCAGTTTTACGTAATTCAGTTAACTCAGTAACAGTTAAACCACGATATTCAGCTGCAATCGCAGAATAGGCTTTAGCGGCGAATTCAGCAACTTCCTCTACGACAACTTTTTTGCTATCTAAATTGAGCGCCACATTTACCTCCATTAATTTTCCGATTTCTACCGGAATATATGAATGCATCTTTCGATGCCCGTTTACGGTCCCTTTCACCAACTTTGCGGTTCAAGCTTCCGTCTGCGTAGGATGATTAAGCAATTGCCCCTACGGTCTTTGACAGTTACCGCCTGAGCGGCAACCCAAAGTTTTTTAAATCTTAAATATCAATGCTAGTTTGATCAATCCACAAACCAGGTCCCATTGTTGATGACAATGAAATTTTCTTTAGGTATACACCCTTTGCAGCAGTTGGTTTCGCTTTTTTCAAATCAGACACCAAAAACTCTAAGTTTTGTTTTAGTGCTACTTCATCAAAAGACACTTTACCAATTGAGCAGTGAATAATGCCCGATTTGTCAGTACGGTATCTGACCTGACCTGATTTTGCGTTTTTAACTGCAGTAACAACATCAGGAGTAACTGTGCCAACTTTTGGGTTAGGCATCAAACCACGTGGACCCAAGATTTGACCTAATTGACCTACCACACGCATTGCGTCAGGTGAAGCAATTACCACATCAAAATTCATTTCACCTTTTTTGACTTGATCAGCTAAATCATCCATACCTACAACGTCAGCACCCGCTTCTTTAGCTGCATCAGCATTTGGGCCTTGTGTAAATACAGCCACTCTAACTGTTTTACCGGTCCCATTTGGAAGCACAGAAGCACCACGAACATTTTGATCTGATTTTCTTGGATCAACACCAAGATTTACACTTACATCAATCGACTCATCAAATTTTGAATTTGCAAATTCTTTCAATAAACTAACAGCTTCGGCAACTGAATATTGTTTGTTTGAAACTACTTTTTCTTTGATTGCTTTTGCTTTTTTGGTTAGCTTTGCCATTACACGCCCTCCACATTCAAGCCCATGCTACGAGCACTACCTGCAATAATTCTAACCGCAGCTTCTAAATCAGCAGCATTTAAGTCTTCCATTTTTGTTTTAGCAATTTCTTCTAATTGGGCTCTTGTAACGATTCCAACTTTATTCGTATTTGGTTTGCTACTACCGCTTTTAATGCCAGTTGCTTTTTTTAATAAAATTGAAGCAGGTGGGGTTTTTGTAATAAAAGTAAAACTTTTATCACTGTAAACAGTGATTACTACTGGAAGTGGTAAACCTTTTTCTACTTCTTGAGTTCTTGCATTAAATGCTTTACAGAACTCCATAATATTTACACCACGTTGACCAAGCGCCGGACCGACTGGAGGACTAGGATTTGCTTCACCCGCCTTCACTTGCAACTTAATGTATGAGTCAATTTTTTTAGCCATCTTATACTCCGAATGGGTTCAAACGCATTACTGCTCCCCTAACAAACAAAAATCCCCGCCACGAAATGACGAGGATTTCATTAAACTCTATTTAAATTAAATTTTTTCTACTTGACCAAATTCTAACTCTACTGGAGTTGAGCGACCAAATATTAAAACAGATACTCGTAAGCGACTTTTTTCGTAATTTACTTCTTCAATACTGCCATTAAATTCTTTAAATGGCCCATCTATTATTCTTATTACTTCACCTACTTCAAACAATACTTTTGGTCTTGGCTTATTAACACCTTCCTCAACCCTATTCAATATTGCCATTGCTTCTTTTTCTGATATTGGCGATGGCCTATCTGAAGCACCACCAATAAAACCTAAAACTCTAGGTACATTTCTCACAAGATGCCATGTTTCATCATTCAGCTCCATCTGAACCAAAACATAACCCGGAAAAAATTTACGCTCGCTTTTTCTTTGCTGACCCATTCTCATTTCAACAACCTCTTCGGTTGGAACAAGAATTTTACCGAAAAACTCATCTAATCCATCACGTTTAATTCTTTCTTCTATACCTTGCTTAACTTTATTTTCGAAATTTGAATAACTATGAACGACATACCAGCGAAATGCCATCAACCGACTCCCTGATTCATCAGAAATTGAACAGCAGAAAAGAAAAGCATATCTAGGAACCACAACATAAAACCAACAATTGTAACCATCACAAAAACCAGCAATGTTGTTCTGACAGCTTCATCACGTGTAGGCCATACAATTCGTTTAAATTCTTGCTTTGATTCGAGAATAAAGCTCAATACTGATTGACCTTTTGCCGTCGTAAACATAATTACAATGGAAACAGCAACAATCACGAAGAGCGCTACAACGCGATATAAAAACTGAAAGTCGTTAAAATAATAAAAACCAACCACACCCAAGACAATTAGAACAGGTGATAACAGGAGCTTTACTATATCCGAAACTGATGTCGCTTCTTCTACCTGAGCATTCATTATTATTATTTTTTTAAATGTTTGAATATTTTCTGATTGGCAGGCCAGGAGGGACTCGAACCCCCAACTTGCGGTTTTGGAGACCGCTGCTCT
>JBJSYX010000200.1:0-4198 GCA_046090005.1 Methylomonas sp.
ACCCACTAACCAAGGGGTTAATAACATACCTTCTAAGCTATGCCCGACACCAAATACAATCAATACCGGTACTAAATGCATAATGTTTTGAAATTGTAATAAGGCAGCAATACCCGCCAAAGTAATACCGGTAATCACTCCCATATAGGGCACAAAACTGATTAATCCCGCTAATACACCAATCAATAAGGCTAACTCCAAATCAATCATCCATAAGCCTATGGTGTAAATCATACTCATCGCCAACATCACATAAAACTGACCACGCATAAACGCTGATAGAACATTATCGGCTTCAGTTGCCAGTTTACCAACGGTATTAGCAAATCGGCGTGGAAATAAATTGTGGATTTTCACCATTAAATCATCCCAGTCGCGCAATAAATAAAAAGTAATCACTGGAATTAATAATAAATTCATCACCCAACCGATAATCATTGCCCCAGAATGAGAAACCGACAAAATCAGACTTTCATCTGCACCGGTTGCTTTTTGCCAATAATTTCTGATTAAGACAATTAATTGATCAGTTTGCACAGGACGAATACTGCGCCCCAAATATTTTTGTAACGTCGGCACGACCGAATGATTAAACCAAGTGAATGATGCCGGTAATTTATCGATGAATTCGCTGATTTGTAATTCGATAGTCGGAATCACAATCACTAACAAAGTGGCTATGATTAAGATAATTCCCGAAAATACCACCATCACCGCCATAGTCCGATTCAATTGCCAATCTCGGTAACGATAGGTTTCTAGTCTATCGACTAAAGGATCGCCCAAATAAGCCAATACGCCAGCAAATACAAACGGCATCAATATTGGCGCTAAACGATAGAGTAACCAACCCAATAAAGCGCTAAATGCTAAAACAAACCATTTTTGGGAGTCGCTCATCGTCATCAGCTTAATCCTTGGTTTTACCTTGGGCTTTTAAAAATTCAAACACAATCGGTAGAAATGAGATGACGATAATCGCCAAAATCACTAATTCAAAATGTTGTTTAACTTGGGGAATATTGCCAAAGAAATAACCAGCACCGCCACAAACTAACACCCAAGCCACGCCACCAATAATATTAAAACTAATAAATTTGGTATAAGACATTTCGCCAATACCGGCCACAAACGGTGCGAAGGAGCGCACGATAGGTACAAATCGCGCCAAAACGATAGTTTTCGGGCCATAAGTTTGGTAAAAATCCTGCGCTTTATCCAAATGTTGTTGATTAACCCAACTTAAACTATGCGCTCGCTGACCTATGCTCCGGCCTATCCAATAATTTAAGGTATCACCCAAAATAGCGGCGCTAATCAATAAACCGAGCAACCAATATAAGTTTAGGCTACCCATCGCCACCAAAGCACCGGTTGCAAATAACAACGAATCGCCGGGTAAAAACGGCATGACGAAGAGACCGGTTTCAATGAAAATCACTAAAAACAACACGCCATAAACCAACAAACCATAATCGACGACCAAGCCGTCTAAATATTTGTCGATGTGCAATAAAATATCGATTAAATGACTGAGCAATTCCACGCTTATCTCGATTAAGGTTGAATGGGCGCTGATAAACTAAAGTAAGCCACTGCCGCTGCAGCGATTAGGCCTAATCCGGCAAATACTAGCCACAAGCTATTTGATTTCTTGACGGGTTTAAGCGTTTCTACGCCCTCGATACGGACATTAACCGCTTTCGATTTTCCAGCCGCATCTTTTGCCACTTCATAATGCAATACATCACCACGGACAGGTCGACGTGCCATGCCTTTTAAAGAGGAGATGTGTACAAAAATATCTTTATCATTGTGCTCAGGCTGAATAAAGCCAAAACCACGATCGTCTTTCCAAGTTTTTAAAATGCCTTTATAGACAGTTTTTGCCATTTGTTTACCTATTTCTTGTTGTAAATGTTATTGCGTAGAGCCTGTCTTGAAGCGTTTTTTGCTCTACATGGCTCGAAGGACGAAACTCAAGCCTGTCTCAACGAATTTGATAGCGAGTTTGTTTTGGCTCCAGTAACATTATTTGTTGATTATCGTTACTGAAATAAGAAAATTTGGAGCGATGATTTACAGCATTAATAATCTGTAAATCATCGTTTATTGCTAGTTAAGCTTGTATCGATAATTTATTTGTCGATCAAAACTTTGTCATCAATGACTAATTTAGATACACCACCAATCGCTAGTTTCAGTGTGCAAGATGCGACTTTGAAATTAGAATCAGCTTCACCAAGCCATTCCATCGTGACATAAGTGGTTTTATCGGTATCAGTTTTAGATGGGAAATACACCTGAGTACCGGTGCGGTCCAAAATCAATTTAGGACATTTTTGGTTGGCCATTTCTTGCATAGCAACCAAGGTTCTAATTTGTGCTGCTGATTCTTTTTCTTCATTACTTTGCTGCTTACTCATGCCAACCATAATGAAGCCAATGATCATTGCACCAACAAGCGCTAAACCTACTTTTTTTAATTCGCCCATTTTGCTCTCCTAAATTTATAGTTATTTTTCCGAAAAAATCCGAGCTCTCGACTCGGATTCTATGCGAAACGATTAACCCCAGCAATAAAAGCCTTGCACTTATTGTGGATCGACTTGCTCAATCCAATCGCCAAGATTGTAATAATTGGTCACGCGTGCCACTTTGCCATCACGAATATCAAAAAAAGCGCCCGCTGGTAAGCGGTAAGTTTGGCCTTTGGCTTCTGGCAAACCTTCGTCAGTGTTTAGATATTCGCCTAAGACCACAAATTCTGCCGCTGCGCGTGAACCGTCAGCATTAGCCATTACAACGATATTTTCCAATTGCTCACGATAATGGTGGTTCATTCTTTGCATGAATTTGGTGAACGCTTCTTTACCTTCTTCACGGTCCCCCTGATTGATGTCGTGTACTACATCGTCAGTTAGCAAGCTTAGGAAAGTGTCCATATCGCCATTGTTAAATGCTTGGTAATACTGTTCAATCAGTTGTGTAGCTTGTTGCATAGTGTTTGATTTCTTCAAGTTTAAAAAAGGCTAATTTTGCCAGAATAGTGCTAATTTTTCAGCCTTAAAATTCCACGCCTTGCTCAGCCTTAATTCCTTGCTGATAAGCGTGCTTGATTAGCTGCATTTCTGTCACGGTATTGGCGACTTCAATCACCTCGGCAGGCGCATTACGGCCAGTTAAAACCAAATGCATCCAAACCGGTTTTTCGTTTTTAATAAATTCAGCCACTTCCTGACCGGTCAGCCAGTTATAGCCACAGCAGTAGTTAATTTCATCCAAAACTACTAAATCGTATAACCCGGAACGGATTTTTTCTTGGCACAAAGCCCAAATATCACGGGAGGTTTGAATATCTTGCTCGGGATTTTTAGTATCCCAAGTAAAACCATCCCCCAAGGCGTGCCATTCGATATTCTCAAAATGAGTGGCGGCTTTTTGTTCGCCAGTTTGCCATTGGCCTTTAATAAACTGGATCACGCAAACTCGCATTCCCCAACCTGCAGCGCGGAATACCATCCCAAAAGCGCTGGACGATTTACCTTTGCCTTCGCCGGTTAAAACCAAAACCACGCCCTTACGTCTGTCTTTATTTTTCATGTTTTTTATATCGGTTATGTAGCGTGTTGAAAATTTTGAAGCCGAGAATAATCGCCGCCAAAACGAAAGTAATCGCATTAGCAATAATGATGGCTTGATTGTCTAAATAAATCCCGTAAATCAGCCATAACAAAACCCCTGCCGCAAATAGGCTATACATCCCCATCGATAAGGATTCGGTATCGCGGGTTTTGATGGTCATAATCGCTTGCGGCAAAAAAGACACGGTGGTTAAAGTCGCCGCCGCGTAACCAATCAGTTCAAATGAAAATGTCATAAGTTTAGAAATGCTGCCAAGCGTAATAAATAGCGGACAGCAATAAGAGTTGTAAAAAAGCCGAGAGCCAGAAATAGCCAACAAATAACATGACTTTAACCGGCTTTTCGACAGGCTTGGTGAAACTTAACCAGCCGGCAATTAGACTAGATACGCCTGCCACCGCGAGTAAACTGGCAACAACTTGGTCAGCTGTGATCATCTTGGTGGAGGCGCTAACACTTCGCGCGAGCCATTGCTTTCTGCTGGCGAAACCACACCGGCATTTTCCATGTCTTCGATAATACGCGCAGCGCGGTTATAGCCAATTTTAAATCG
>JBJSYX010000201.1:0-7389 GCA_046090005.1 Methylomonas sp.
TATTTGATTAAAGTTCTAAAGGATTTTCAGGATTAATGCCGTCCATAAAGGGTAGGCGACGATCTTCGTTAGTGATATGATAAACCTTACCTAACCAATTGTTAAACACCGCCTTAGCGGTATCTCGCCAGGTATTGTCCAAATGCGGAATGATTTGATCTTCCGGCATTCGATCTAAGACTAAACCTTTTGCCTTCGCGGTTTTAACGTGTTCAGCATAATCCGCTAACAAGGCTTGGCCTTCGCTATCAAAATAATGCTCCGGATAGGGTGGGTAATCATCACGTTCGCCACTATAAAAACGTAAAACCTCGCGCTTATATTCTTTCAGCAAACTAATGTCGTCGTATTCGGGATGTCCCTGAAAATAAACAATCCGAAACCCATCGGGGCTAACCGCTAAATGAACACCTGCTTCTTGACTAGCAACCAGCACTTTCAAACCGTGCTGTTTCATTTCTGATTGAAATACCTCGTTAAATCGTGAATGTGGCACGTCAAAACGGGTATTGATTTCGGCAATTAAAGGGTGAGTGCGATCCACCACTTTATGCGAATAAACCCCCCAGCGTTTAGCGGGTAGGCGAGTTCGCTCAACGCCATAGCAATGTTGAATCAGCGCATGAGTAGCCAAGCAAGAGCATAAAATCGACGTGACATTTTGTTTCGCCCACTCAAAAACCTCGGTCAACGGTTGCCAAAATGCTTCATCTTGTAAATGGGCGTGGGTGACATTGGCACCGCTAATGATTAACGCATCCAAGCCATCTTGTTTGATTTGCTCGAACGATTCGTAATATTTTTCAATATGCGCTAAGGCGTCCGGTCCACGTTCCAAACCTTCGATAGTGAAAGGATGAACATGAAATTGCGCGATTTGATTACAAGCACCGACTAAACGGAAAAATTGCCTTTCAGTGGCTTCTAAAGCGGCATCGGGCATAATGTTGAGCAAGCCAATGTGTAATTCGCGAATCGACTGATGGCTGGCGCGGTCAGCCGTTAAAATTTCTTCACCTTCTTCCTGTAAACGGCGAAAAGTCGGTAAATCAGTATGAGCAACTAAGGGCATTACGATAACTCACTCAATTTTGTTGTTGCGCAATCGCATTGGCAATCAACTGAATAAAATCGTTTTCGTTCTCGATTTTCATCACATCTTCGCTATTGACGGTGTAGCCATATTGGTTGGCAATCGCTTCGTAACGAGGGATTCGTGAATGAAACAACTCTGGAAATACCCAGCTAACAAATTCATCAGGTGGCATTTGGTCAGTGCTGGTGTAGCCATGTTGAGTCATATATTCCGTGAGTTTTTCATCAATAAACTCAGGGCGATAGTACAAGGGTTTTGGTGATTTTTTGGCGCGATCAATTAACACTTGTTGGCGTGATGCGGGGATTTTGATGTAAATAATCAGCGTATTTTCAGCCAGTGTTTCTAACACGTCGGGATTATCCAGTTCACAAACGCTACCGCCAGCATCGTTAATAAAATGTTGATAGCCATAGATAGATTCAGCTTTGCGAATAAAATCCGGCACATCATTCATGGCAGCAATTTCCGCCTGATGATGTAAGGCTTGGCGACGTTTAAATTCTGCCAACGATAAACCGCCCAAGGTCGGGTTGCCGAGTTTGCCTAGAAAACTGGAAACTGGCGATAAATTATCAACCGTGACATTGCTGCAAATATAGATGGAGTCAGATTTGAGTAGGTCGCGCAAAAATGGCACGCCCATCGCTTGCTGTTTGATGTTGTCGAGGATCGGCTCTTCTAAATATTTGGTACCAATTCGATAATCACCGGAATAATGGAACCAATTGGTTTTAGGTAGCTTTTTAGAAAGACGGGTTTTGCCAGCACCAGACATGGCAAGTAAGGTGATGCGTTTGGATTCCCAATCCAAAAATTGCTGAGGGGTCATTTTCATAAAAATACTCTTTGGCAAATGCGCTAAGGGCTAATAAGTAAGGCGTTTGGCTATGATAGCCGAGTTGAAGAAAAACCTCAGCGGCTTTTCCTTTAGAATGTCGCTCATTTCATAACTTGAACAGCATTACCAACATGAGTGAAGAGCGAATTATCGAATTAGAAATCAAACAAGCCTATCAAGAAGATTTGATTCAGGCGTTAAATCAGGTCGTTGCCAATCAGCAAAAACAAATCGGCAAACTAGAAGAAACCTGCAAATTGCTTCACGACAAAATTAAAAGCTTGGCTTACGATCCTAGTCAATCGACGGCTGTTGATGAGCGCCCGCCGCATTATTGATGGCGATCGGATTTTTTATGCTTCGCGGTGTTTTTGTGATTAACGTGTTTAACCGATTTGCTTTGTGTTCTTGATGCAACAGGGCGTGCTTTGGGTGCTATCACCGTGCAATCATCGATACCGGCTTGTAGATGCTTGCAGAAATTGCTCGCATCGTTAGCGTCCAAGCCTCGCCAAACCACTTTCCAAGCTGATTTGCCTTTGCTCTTGCGTTTTACAACTTCAACTTGACCTTTATTGCCTAACGCGCCTAGGGCATGTCTGGCATGGGCCAGATGCTTATCAGCTTGTGGTTTTTGGCTTTCTGTGCCGAATATAATTGACCAATTATCTTGCTGTTGATTGTCTGGCTCGACGACGCGAGCGTGATGTTGTTTAGGTTTTAGTTGAATTGGTTCATGGTCTGATGCTCCTGAATCAGCCCCCATTTGTACTGCGCTACCTGCGCAGCGATTCGAGGCTAATTGAAACGGTGGCGGTGCAAAATCGTCATCTTTCAGTTGCGAAACATGGGTTCCTTCAATGCCAGCGGCTTTTTTCTCAAAGCCAATATCAAGCAAATTGCTCATTTGTTCAAAGCGCTCGTTGCTGCTATGAGCGCCTAATAAAACCCCAATCAAGCGATGACCATTGCGTTTGGCTGAGGCAATTAAGTTATAGCCTGAGCCACAGGTAAAGCCGGTTTTAAAACCATCAGCATCAGGATAGCTTCGCAAAATGCGATTGGTATTGGGCAGGACTTGGCCTTTATAACGAAATTCGGTAGTCGAAAAGTAGTGATAGTACTCAGGAAAGTGGTGTATCACAGCCGATGACAATATGGCTAAATCACGCGCGCTACTGATTTGGCTTTCGTCCGGTAAACCACTGGCATTAACGAAAGAAGTGCTAGACATGCCTAAGTGACGAGCTTGTTCAGTCATTAGGTGAGCAAAATGCGATTCGCTGCCGCCGAGATGTTCGGCAAGGGTGACGGCGGCGTCATTAGCCGAACGGGTTGCGACCGCTAAAATAGCGTGTTCTACGCTGATTTGTTGGCCTTTACGTAAACCTAAGCGCGAATTAGGCTGCATAGCGGCATGTTTAGAAGCGACTAAGGTATCGTTTAAATGTAATCGCCCTGATTCTATCGCTTTGAAAGTCATATACAGCGTCATGACTTTAGTTAACGAAGCCGGATACCAGCGTTGCGCAGCTTCAGTTTCATGTACCACATGGCCGTTGTCTGCATCGATAACGATAGCGGCATAACGAGCGTGTACCGGTTGGCTCGTTAATGAAAAAAGTAATGTTAATAAGGCAGCGCTTGTAGTTTTTTGCACGATAGTGATGATGTTGTTTTACTACAGAAAGTTAACGTAACTAATTGATGTGGCTATTTAACCAGATTTTACAATCGCAAAAAAGCCGCTTTTTGAAATTCTGATTGAATATAAAACAATTAAATAGAGATATTTTTTTAGCTTATTGATTATTGGTGTTTTTTTATTTTTACTGAAAAACGGATTTTTCTCAAGTTTGGCAGTTTGCTATATCATCTCGCTTTCATAACAATAATAAATAGGCGAGGATTATGGATATGCAACAGGCTTTGGGTCTTTATCACGATCATCAAGATCCGCAAGTTTTTACACAACAGTTACATCTTTATATCAATCTGAAGCTGGCTTCTTGTGGTCAGCCAACCTGTGTTGATGAGCATTCGCAAGGCTTCATGGCCACCGCGCAGGACTTATTAAACAGCTATGTCGAAAAAAGTCGTCAATTGGCTGGTGCTGCGCTGTATCCGGCAGATAAGCGAATCCAAGCTTTCTTGGAACGCTATTTAGCGGATTTAAATTTAGCCAGCATTCCTAGTTTACCGGCGATGACTTTTGAATTGGATCGTCACGGCGTTGCTCGTGAGCTGTCCTTGCCGATGGGTAAAGATCAATTTATTTCCGATATTGTTTCCAGCTATCGAGTTAAACAAGGGGTTTTGCATAATCCAGCCCGTGATCGTCGTACCACCGAAGGTTCGTTTCATATTGCTGAAGGCGGCTTACCGGTGCCTGGTGATAAAAAACAGGTGCCGAAACTGACGTTTGCCTTGATGCTGGAAGCTGCGTTGAATCCGCCAGAGCAGCTGATGGTCTTGCCGTTTACTGCCGAACAAGCACAACCGGCAAAAATGTTTGCGTCTTTATTGTTAAGACCGATTGTTTGCCCCGAAGTACCGGGTGTCGATGCTGAAAAATCGATGGAAATCCGCTTTTTCGCGCCGGGTAATTTAGTCAGTAATCTGGATTTTGTGGAAAGTATTTTCGGCAATGGTGGTAATCCGGCGTTGCCTGAATACGATGCGGCTTTAGACGTTGAGCATTGGACCGGTCACAGCGGCTGCGTGATTTTGGCGCCGCATTTATCGACCTTGACTAAAAAACAACTGGGTTTACCGCATTGGGATGATGCAACTCAGCGTCAACGCGATGACGGTATGTGCTGGAAACAGCCGGATGAGCTGTACAACCAAGGTCAAGCCTTCAAATTAACCGCTCGCGATAATAGTGGCGTGATTGTGACCTTGTTGGCCGACAATTATTACGGTTACTGCAAAAAAGAAATCAAAACCCAAATCAGCTATTCAGCGAATTTATTCGGTTCTGCCGAAGAAGAACACGCTGGCGGCGCTTTGGCGTTTGAGCGTTTCAATCATGGCGATGAATATGGGGTTGGCAGTGTCACCCGTGAAGCAGGCTATGATTTTGATGACATGGTGGCGCACTACGGCGATTTAATGACGGTCAAACCAGAAGGTTACGGGATTGATAAACGCTTTCCAGAGATTATCTATGTGCCGCAAGACTTGCGGATGAATATCAACGGCCAGCAAATCACTTGGCAATATCAAGGCAAAACGCAATCCTTACGTTTGCAACCAGGCAAAGTCTATGTCCAGCCTAATGGTTATAAAGTCGAAATGGCTAAACATCCCGGCGCACCGTCTTGGCGTTTGATTGGTACTAAAGCAGAAGGCACTTTCTGCCATAAACCTTGCACTGTATCGGGTGGCGGTAAGTCAGAAATTTCTAAATCAATTGAAGATGCGGTGATTTATGCACCGTTGTATGTCGATGATTTACAAAATGATTTGGATAAAGTTCAAGCGATTTTTGATTACGATTACAGCTACCGTTTCGCCGCACCGATTGCCGACGAAGATCGTACCATCAGCCGCAAACTATTAAGCGCTGAACGCAGCTTAGGTTCGGTGATTAAATTGCTGACACCATCGCCAACCCATACCGATGAATATAACGCTTGGTTAAAGTCAATTCCGCCTAGCATTTTGGCGCTGGTATTTTTAATCAAACGTTTCTATCGGCCTGAGTGGGGCGATAACTGGCGTGAGCATTTATCGGTTGATGTGATTGATGGCGCACCGGGTCATGAGCTGAAATTAGAACAACGCAAAATCGTCGCCACTTATTTGCGGATTGGTTTTAACTTACAAGGAGGTTGGCGTACTTTTAAAGTCCGTCAAGACTATATTGCAGCTGAAAAAATCCAAATGGAAGACGACATTAGTGCTTCGGTCGTGGTGCCGGTGGCGCAAATTCGCCCTTGGTTGGCCGATGATAAGCATCAACACAGCGTCAAGTTAGTCAGCAACTGCGAATACCGTTTATTCCAGCGCCCTGATGATGCGATTATTCCTGGTTACGACAAGCAAACCGAAGCGAATATGGCCGAAGCCGGTAATTTCATGGCGAATTTTGAACCTTTGCATGGCGAAAAATTGGCAGCTGTAGTCGATGATGTGATGGCGTTTTCTAAATTCACTGCGCCGATGCACGATTTATTAGCCAAAGCCTATGCAGAAGGCGAGGGCTATGTGGTTTCTTCGGCGCACCCACGTTTGGTTGATGGTAAGCCATCGAAAAACCCGCGTTATTTAGAAACCCGTGCCGATATTGTTAAGCCGATGCGTAAATATCTGGCGGAAATTGGCGCTAGATTGCACCGTAAAATTCCGCTACAGCAACCAGTTTGTTATCCGGTTGATGCCGTATTAACCGGTCGCCGTAACAATCCACCTGAGCCGGGGATTCGTTCCTTGGCGGTTTACAATCCGATCCATTATCAAGAGTTGCCAGAATTGTTCATGGACTTTATTTGTTCGTTAACCGGCAAATCGCCCTCAACCACCGGTGCCGGTAGTGAAGGGGCTTTGACCAAGGGGCCGTTTAACGCTTTGCGACCGACTGCCGACTTAAACAATGCCTTGGTATCGTTTATTTTGACCGGTTACGCTGGGTTTTCGAGTTCAGCAGGCTTTATTGGCCCTGATATTCGTGTCGATCACGACATCAGTTTATTGATTCCTGAAATCTGGGCGAGGTTGGGGCATGAAGAGCGTCAACCTGAGTATTTAATCAAACACGGCTTTTTAGAGCCATTGTCGGATTTTGAATATCAAGGTCAAAGCGTGTTAGCTAGTCGTTTGGGCTACCGGATTACCAGTCGGTTTGTGCATGGTTTGATGGGTAAAATTTTCGACAATCCTTATGCGGTGTTTACCGATGAGTTGTTGCAACCAGAGCGCCAAGATTTGGCGGTGTTTGTTGATGGGGTTAATAACATTGTCGATACCCAGCAAAAAGTCGCTAAGCAATACCTAGCTGATGGCAGTATTGAAGACGCTTGCCCACCGTTGTATGCCTTGCTGCATATTATGGCCAATGGCGAATATCAAGGTAAGGATGCTCATCATCCTGAGATTCGGGCGATGTTTACCCGCGAATATTTGCTGGCATCGGCTTGGTATCAAGAGCGCTTGTTAATTAAACAGCAGCGCGATGTTGCTTTGTGGCAGCGTAATGTCGATACCTTGCAGGCATTTATTAGCCATGAGCGCAATCAAGGCGCGACTTTAAGTTTGGGATTAGAGCAACGCTATCAAACAGCACAGGCTAAATTAAAAACGCTACAAAGTCCGGCTTATTTACAGACTTTGGTGGGTAGTTTGGGGGCGGATCCGTTGGCGGCTTATCAGGCGAAGGTTTGGTGATTGTTTTATGAGATTGGATGGACGGGATTAATCCCGTCCACAATATTTCAAAATTACAGGTAAG